>JAYVWI010000037.1:0-7909 GCA_043786195.1 Minisyncoccota bacterium | reverse complement strand
ATATTGATCGACTGATTAAAGTTGATGATTCGCGACGTGAAATCATGCAGCGGCTAGAGGCGCGCAAAGCGGAGCAAAATAAAGTTTCGGAAGGAATCCCGACCACGACGGATTTCGCGGTGCGACAAAATCTCATCACACAGATGCAAGCTCTGAAAACAGAAAATCAAAAAGACGAAGAAGCTCTAAAACCAGTGATGGAAGAGTGGCAGTCGCTCATGCTCCAAGTTCCCAATATTCCCGATATGACAGTCCCTGATGGCGATAGCGATGCTGATAATGAAGAGGTAAAAGTCTGGGGTGAACAAACGTCATTTTCTTTTGAAGCAAAAGATCATGTTGAACTCATGACTAAACACGGTATGGTCGACTTTGAACGTGGTGCCAAGACACATGGCTTTCGCGGCTACTATCTCCTTGGTGACGGAGCCCGCTTATCGTGGGCAATTTGGAATTACGCCAACGACTTCTTCCAAACTAAAGGATTTATTCCAGTCTTACCGCCGACCATTGTCCGTAAGGCGAACCTTTACGGCACCGGCCACCTTCCGAACGAAGCTGACGATGTCTACAAGACCCAAGATGAAGATTATCTAATCGGGACAGCGGAAGTGTCGATCATGGGTTTTCATGCTGACGAAATCCTCGAGCAAGGACAATTTCCGATTAAGTACCTAGGGTTCTCGCCCTGCTATCGTCGCGAAGCTGGTAGTCATGGAAAGGATACTCGCGGGCTCATTCGTGTGCACGAATTCTACAAACTTGAGCAAGTTGTGCTGTGTGAAGCCTCACATGAAGAGAGTGTCCGTCTTCACGAAGAACTCAATCGCAATACAGAAGAATTCATCGAGTCACTGAATATCCCTTATCACACTGTACTCAACTGTGGTGGTGACTTAGGACAAGGGCAGGTGAAGAAGTACGATATCGAGCTTTGGGTGCCAGGAGAAAAAACCTATCGAGAGATTAGTTCTGCTTCATACTTCCACGACTTCCAAACTCGTCGTTTCAACATCCGCTACCGTGACGAAGTAGGGAAAGTCCGCTATGCGCACTCACTCAATTGTACTGCTATCCCAACTCCACGTATTCTCGTGTCACTCGTAGAAAACTTTCAACAAGCCGATGGAAGTATCAAAATCCCAGAAGTCCTTCGGCCATACTTCGGAAAAGACTTAATCTCATAAAAAAATAGCCCCACCAATTGGTGGGGCTATGAAGTTTTTAATGGCTGTATTTAGCAGACTCTCGTGACTGCTCCGGCAGGCAGACCGTATGCGGGTAAAAGATCAGGACGAACAAGTGTCGGTTTTACCTTGACGCTGCGGACAGCCTCAGGAATGTGACCTTCTCCGGGAAGTCGGCGTTTGTGACCACGCCTCCAGTGTGGTTCGGTTATTTCGTACAGTCCTTTACGCGCACTCTTGTGCTCACCAAGCGAGTGGAGGGTATGAATGCCGGAAACAGTACATACCTCGGTCTCGTCAGTGATCAGTCTGGATATTTTATTGAGCCGTGGCGTGCGCGCCCAGATCTGGTCTGTGTGAGGCTGCTCTTCTGGCTCAGGCAGAGCTTCCAGGTATATGCAAAGGTTGAAGACAACCTGCATCATCTGCTCTTTTCCTTCGGGCAGACCCTGACCTTTGCACAGTTCCACCAACGTCCAGTCTTTGTCGTCAGAAAAGATATAGAAGCCGCTGGTGTAGTGGTTGGCGGTCCGGATTTTCTTTGTCCCAACCGCTTCAAGGAATTTGCGCAGCCTGTTTGCGTTGTCAGCTTTGAGAGCTGCTTCTGCCTCGCGTCGTAGATCGCTTCGAATGGGATTATAGTTGGGAATATTACCCGAAAGAAAACGCACGGATCGAACTTGGTTCGACCCATCTATTCCTTGAAATCGATGGCCGGTGTTAAAGGGTTTCGAAATGAGCAGGTGGCTAACCCACTGGTCGTCGGCCCAGATACGGGTTGGAAGCGTTACCACAAACGAGTCAAACGGAAACACGACCTCGTTAATCGGAATGTCCGCCACCGAGATTGATTCGAAGGCTTGTTGCATTTCCGGGCTAAGTTGGAACACTCGTCTAGACGAGCAGGTCCAACTTAAAATTTCGTAAGGAGCTAATGCGTAAGGCTCTGTGTAGGCGTAGATGGGGTCAGATTTTCCTTCCGGTACCGTTGCCAACAATTCATATTTTTCCATATTAATGCCCGACGCCTGGCCAGAACTGAGAAGTTCTTTCCGAAAGATGGGAGCATTCGTCAGAGCGGGAATAAGCGGCAAGCCTTCCAAATTACGGAAAACAGCAGAGATGAGGCAGTAATCCTCAAAGAGAGAAAGATACCGATCGAGAACATGAGCTGGATTGTGCACAGAACTGGCTCCCTAATAGGGTTTGAACGTCTGTTTAGAAAGTAAAACATTTTTAAAATATTGTCAAATAAAAATTTGAGATGAATGCAGTGGGCGTAATTTTACCGTTTTTTCTGTGATACTATTTCCCTTATGAAACCACGTCCGTATAAGAGCATTAGTCCTAGTACTGTGCTCCTCATACGACAGATTATTGTGGGCGTGATGATAATCGCTTTTTTTGGCATGCTCATTACATCAGTGTGGTACCTCACTCGTTTGGAGACGTTCACTATCAATAAAGTTACGGTTACTGGAGGCGAAACCATCCCACACGAACAAATTGAAGCCATAGTAAAAAGTAAACTCGACGGCGCATACTTGAAGATTGTGCCGCGGGTTTTTGCCTTTACGTATCCCGAGGCAGACATAATAAACTCCATCAAAGAAATTGAACGTATTAAAAATCTCACCGTTGTGCGTTCTGGCGCTACAGAAGTAGTAGTAACATTCGACGAGTACGAACCGCACGCTCTGTGGTGCAAAAATAACGAGACCGAAGGCTGTTTTTTCCTTGATGACAGCGGCTATTCATTTACCACAGCGCCTTCACTTTCTGGGGGCAGCTTCTTGCGGATGGTAACGATAGGGAAAGACCCTTCAATTCACGCACAGGCCTTTGACACTGAACAATACAAAGCAGCACAGGAATTGGTGACTGTGCTAGCTGATGCAAAATGGCCGATTTCAAAAGCGGAGATTGACGCCGCAGGGGATGGATTTCTCACTGTCGCAGGTGGCGGGCAATTTAAAATTACTCTCAAGCAGTCAGCCAAAGAAACAGTTGATAATCTTATGACGGTGCTCGGCTCAGAGAAGTTCAAACACATCAAGCCTGGAAATTTTGAATACATCGATTTACGCTTTGGTGAGAAAGTTTTTGTAAACGAAGAGACAATCCAGTCTGGTCTGGCAGCTTCTAGCTCACCGATTACTAACGGAGGAACAGTATTGGCCACTACTCCAGCCTCCCCAGAACCTTCCGCGCCAGTAGCTCTTGCCGCCAAAAAAGCTACCTCCACACCGAACGAAGAATCTTCTGTAACCACAGCCACGTCAACGCGCTAGCATTTGAAGTTTTAATTTTTAATAGTACAGTGTGCCGATGAACTTTTGGGAAAAACTACCAGCACCATTTTTTGTGGTTGCGCCGATGGCTGACGTCACCGACGCGGCTTTTCGTCGGATGATTGCAAAGTATGGAAAGCCTGACGTAATGTGGACGGAGTTTGTCGCGGCGGATGGTCTAATGCGCGCGACGCCTGAAGGTCGTGCCAAACTCATGGCCGATCTTATCTATAGTGAAGAAGAGCGACCAATTGTTGCGCAGCTTTTTACTAGTAACGAAGAACATATGGAAGCGGCGGCAAAATTGTGCCGCGAGCTTGGGTTTGATGGTATTGATATCAACATGGGCTGTCCTGACCAGTCCATCGAGAAGCAAGGGTGCGGCTCGGCGATGATTAAGAATCCGGAGAAAGCGTGGACAATTATCGAAGCAGCAAAGCGCGGTGCACAGGATATCCCAGTATCGGTAAAAACTCGTCTTGGGTACAATGTTGACCAAGTCGAAGACTGGATTCCGCACCTCCTCGCTGCCGCACCGGCAGCACTCACTGTCCACGCACGAACGCGCAAAGAAATGAGTAAAGTACCAGCACAGTGGGAGCGAGTCGCGCGCGTGGTGGAGCTGCGTGACAAACTCGCACCTAGTGTGCAGATTATTGGCAACGGTGACGTGCTTTCACTTGAGGACGCGAAAGAAAAAATAACTCAGTCTGGCGCGGATGGCGCCATGGTTGGTCGCGCACTTTTTGGTAATCCTTGGTTTTTTAATCCGACCCGGCAGCTTCCCTATAAGCTACACACATTGCCAACCCATGGTGTCGATCGAGAGAAGCTTTTGAAATATGATGAGAGTACAGCCGGCATACAGTATGTGTCGCTTACAGAACGACTTTTGACCATGGTCGAACACACAAAGCTCTTTGTCGAACTTTTGCCACACAAAAACTTCGCGGTGATGAAAAAACACTATAAAGCCTATGTAAATAGCTTTCCTGGTGCGGTTGAGCTGCGATCTGAGCTGATGGAAAAGAATTCTCCAGCCGAAATCGAAGCGGTTGTCCACGCATTTCTCGCCACTGTCGCCGTAAACGCGCTAGACTAGTAAGTGATGAGCGAGGTACTACAAGCCAATATTTTTTTCTTCATTGCCAGCGTCGCTACGGTAATTTTTTGCATCGTTATAACAATGATTTTGTTTCAGGTGTATAAAGTTATGAAAATCGTTCGTTCTATTTTGGAGCGAGTTGATTCAGCCAGTGAAGTAATGGCAGAAGACGTGGCTAATGTACGCAAGCTCGTCGCGACCGGTGGTTTGGTCTCGACAATAATCGGTCTCGTATTTGGTGCGAGGCAAAAACAAAAGCGAGCTAAGAAATCAAACGAGAATAATGATTAAAACTTTTAAATAATAAAATTATGGCAAACAAATCTGAGGGAAAAAAGCCAGCTGCAATGGGAGCCTCAAAGGGAAGTAACGCAGTTGAAATAGGAGTTGGTCTTGGAGCTGCGGCAGTAGCAGCAGCGGGAGCATACTTCCTTTATGGAAGTAAAGGCGCAGCGAAGAATCGAAAGGCTGTGAAGAGTTGGGCTTTGATGGCTAAGGGTGAAGTACTCGAAAAGCTCGAAGACGCACAAGACATGACCCAAAAAGAATATGAAGCACTGATCAAGTCAGTATCAGGCGCCTACTCAACTGCAAAGAATGCCAGCAAAAAGGATATTATGGAGTTCTCGAAGGAAATGAAAGATCATTGGAAGGCAATCGAGAAGGCTGCTGCACCATTGAAGAAGACTGCAACTAAGGAAGTGAAGAAAGTAGCTAAAAAAGTAGAAAAAGTAGCCGCCCAAGTAGCCAAACCAGCTGTAAAGAAGGTTGTAAAGAAGGTAGCGAAGTAAAGAATCACAAAAAAGTCGCGGCATCAGAGGGCGCCGCGACTTTTTTGTTGATAAAATATTTAATTTAGGTATAGTATCAAAACCTTGATAGGGAGAAGTTCTGTGGCTGATTTTTTTGGTGATAACCAACCAGGCACCTGGTTTTTTTCAAGCGAGACTGACCCCCGCTGGAACGGTTCCGGTCGTGTCGACGACATGGTGATTACTGCGGGTGTGCCTCAAGAAGCAAAAGACTTCTTGGAAGTAAAGAAGGAGGAGTTTGGAGAATCCCCCGATGATCTTACTATTTCCATGAAGAAAGACTAGAAACGAATACAATTACTGGCGGTCAGTATATGTCCGAAGAAGTCCGGAGAGTGATCTTTTCGCTTCTTCGGGCTTTTTCTTTTAATAAATCCTTTCTGGTATACTACTACCCATGTCAGCAGCTGGAGCTTTGTACCGAAAATATCGGCCATTATCTTTTGCGGAAGTCCGCGATCAAGATCATATTGTTACTGTCCTTGAGGGGGCGATTAAAAAAGGCACTATCCCGCACGCGATACTATTTTCGGGCACGCGTGGGACAGGGAAGACCACGATGGCTCGGATTTTTGCGCACGCTATCGGGGCGAGCGATATAGATATTTATGAAATGGACGCGGCGAGTAATCGTGGGATTGATGACGTGCGTGAGCTGAAGGAAGCAGTATATACATTGCCATACGAATCTCAGTACAAGGTATACATCATCGACGAGGTGCACATGCTCACCAAGGAAGCCTTTAATGCACTCTTGAAGACTCTTGAAGAACCACCTGCGCACGTGGTCTTTATCTTGGCGACCACCGAAGAGGAAAAGCTCCTTGATACCATTCTTTCACGATGTCAGGTGTTTCGCTTTAATTCTCCTTCACGTGCTGTGCTCACCAAGCTCGCGACTGATGTGGCTAAGAAAGAAGGCTTCACAGTGTCGCCGGAAGCGGCCGATCTTATTGCACTGGCGGCTGACGGTTCTTTCCGTGATGCTTTAGGAATAGTCCAGAAAGTCATTCTTGCTTCGGGCGACGCTATTGGTACTGCGGACGAAGTGGCGGCTATTATTGGTGCACCGCGCACCAGTACCATCCTCGCTATTCTCGAGGCGCTACATACAAAGAATAAAGAACTCGCACTTTCAACTATGATGGAAGTTACTAAGCAACCAATTGATACCAAACTTTTTGCACGGCTACTTCTTGAACATATTCGCGCTGTGATGTTGTTGCGCAATCTCCCTTCACATAAAGACAGTATTCTTGCGGCGTTTGGTCCGGATGTACAGGTGAAAATCGCTGAGTACGGTAGTGGTGCCACAGCAATTAATTCCCACACTCTTCTCAAGCTTCTGGCTGCCACCGACCTCATTGCTCGCTCACCAATTCCGTATCTGCCACTGGAGATTGCCATGATTGAAATTATCGGAGAATAAGTATGAAGATCTATTTAGTTCGACATGGACAGACAGATGGTAATCTGGCATTACGGCTACAGTCTGACAAATCAGACCTTACCGAAGAAGGCTTGAGGCAAGCGAGTGTCGCTGCGGCAACACTCGCTCCACTACATCCAACCCATCTCGTCTCAAGTACGATGCTTCGCGCGCTTGAGACGGCGCGAGTGATTGGCAGTGTGTGTAACCTGGTACCGGAGACAGAGGAAGTTTTCCGAGAAATTGGCCGGCCAGATAGAATGAACGGGCAACTCCTCATGAATGCCAGTTCGTTTTGGTTTTATACCCTCTGGTACCTTGGTTTGACCAAAAATGAACAAGGGAGCGAAAGTTACAAACAAGTACGAGAGCGTGTCATTGCTGCGCAGACATATCTCGAAGCTTTACCAGAGGAAGCTCGAGTGGTTGTGGTCACTCATTCTGTCTTCATAATTTTCTTCGTAGCGCATTTGTGCGATCGGCGGCCGATGGGCCCAATACGAGCACTAGCTGCCTTGTACCGTATCTCACGCATAAAAAACGGCAGCATCACCCCAATCCACCTCAATCACAGTGCGCCTCAAGGCCAGTGTCGTTTCCGAGTTGAGAACTAAACTTGAAACTTCCCCAAATTCTGGCAGTATAGTGCCATTAGTGCTGCGGTGATGACTGAGCTCCTGTTTCAGTCATCACCGCAGCACTCATTGTTTTGCTGGATCGTCTAATGGTAGGACTACGGTTTCTGGTGCCGTCTATCGGGGTTCGAGTCCCTGTCCAGCAGCTCTTAGCATAAATCACCCGTTAAGGGTGATTTTGCTTTAGGGCTGCTAGGACACTAACATTAAACGTTGTTCAGGACAGTCCTAGGCAACGTTGTAAATTAGTGATTAAATAGTAAATATGTTTTTAAAACTTTATGCAATCGCTCTCCCTGTCTTTTTTGCAATCGATATGGTGTGGCTTGGATTTGTGGCGAAGGATTTTTATAGTAAGCAAATTGGTTTTTTATTAAAGAGCGACGTGAATTGGGTAGCTGCTATCATTTTCTATTTACTATTTGTTGTGGGGTTAATACTTTTTGTTGT
>JAYVWI010000036.1:0-14507 GCA_043786195.1 Minisyncoccota bacterium | reverse complement strand
AGGCATGGACCCCGACTTAAATGTGAGGACATTTGAAGAGACGGCATCCGGAGCTCTGTTAGCAGCTACCCAAAATAGCGACAAATCTTTTGCTGTTATTGTCCGAGCACACCCGAGAGATCCCCATAAAGACGAAATGTTTAACGTCATTCCTACTGAAACTCCAGATAATCTAAGATTCATTATCGATAACCAATTAACATACGAGGAGGCTGTCTACGCCGCCGACGGTATTATCAGCAGCCCTCTGAGTACTGAAATCAGTCTGGCTTCGTATCGAGGAAGAAGTTCTCTGATTTGTGCTTTTGAAGGTAAAGGCTTGACCGCAGACCTTCTTCACAACTCTTACTCATCAACTTTGATAGAACAGATAAAATCAACTAACGCTTCGAGTTTTATAGACTCAAAAGAATCTCTCGCAATAATCTTTGCCGATCTTAAGCCTTTCGAACCAAAAGAAATAACTAACCGAAACGAAGATTCTCAAAGCGTTGCTGAAATACTACTAAGCTAACAGATATCTTCTATTTCACGCAAAAAACGTCGTACCCACTCGTTTGATTTGAATTTTCTTTTCCAAAGACTTTGTCTACCAGTTGAAAGATCCCCGTCCGTTTAGAAAAGAGCGGGAAAAGATTCATCGCAGTTGCTGTTGCACCCAGAAGATTTTGGATTTCAACGTGTACAAAATCTTTTGTCATATACTCAAAACCTTGTCGCGTAAAGCGATAATAATCTCCGTAGTATCCTGGCATCGGGTGATAGTAATAAAGAAATGGTGCAAAGATATAGCAGTACCCACCCGGCTTTAGTACTCGATACATTTCTCGAACAGCCTTCTGCGGCTCTTCAACATGCTCTAACACGGCAATACAAATAATTGCGTCGACGGAATTGTCCTCAAGAGGTAAATCATGAATATCACCTACAATATCAGGATTGTAGTCAGAAATCTTATCGAGCACTTTGTAGTCAACCTTATCCAAATATTCACGCAGCCACACATTTGAAGATTCCGTTTTTCGATTATTTCGAGTTTCGTCAATACGGAGCGTACCGCCAATATCAATAATGAGTTTCTTCTCGCTAAAAATCTTCTTCAATCGCTCTTCTCGAAAAGAGTCCCAAACTGGCTTTTTCATACTATGCGAGTATATCATGCTGCCAATAACTATAAAAAAATGAACCGCAGCTTAGAGCGGTTCATTTGAGTGCGGGTAACGCCTTACCTTAAGCTGATGGGAGATTTGATTCATCTACCCCCCTTGCATCAAGGACTATCTCTGTGAACTCACGGATGGCTCCATCGCCACCTTCTTTCTCAAGGATTATGTCCGCAATTTTTCTGATAACTCGGGTCGCATTGTGAGGTGCCACCTTGAGTCCAACAAGACTCATAGCTTCAAGATCTGTTCTATCATCGCCTACATAGACACAATCAGACCATTGAAGTCCATGCTTCGTCAGCCAGGATGTAACGACGGGGACTTTTCCTTCCTTTCCTTTCTGATCAGTGAAGCATTCTACTGGTTCCCAGTCACCTGAAAGCACTGAGGGCAACTTGTTTATTTTTTCCACAATACCCTTGAGAGGCTCGTTCTCTCCGGAAGCAAACAGTATTTTTATACCAAGTGCACGTAGAAATGAGATTCCCTGACCATCAATGAGTGACCGTGTCTTCAGTACGCTGACAGTACCATCCGAAAGGGTTACCCTACCCTCTTGCCCACTGAAGAGCACGCCGTCGACATCGAGAATCAGGCCTTTGAATGTTTTGAGTTTATCTTCATGAGTCATAAATACCTCGAACTTATTTCTTTATTTATAATAAAACTAAAAGTGCTACTTGTCAATATGCCCATTCTCTTTAAGCCACTTGAAATGGTTTTCTGCGAGTGACATATCTTCTGGCTCATCAATTTCAAAGGAACGGAGACGTGTAACATGTGCTAGACCAACATTCCCATGCAGGCGATTTTTATATTCAAGCAAACCGTCTCGACTCATGATATAGAAGGCACCATTTTCTCGGTAGGTCTTCTTCATATCTTGCCGACGTGGTCGATGCATATAATCATAGTTGACTGATTTTCCATCCTCGTCCCAGGTGAATCCACCACACAAAAACCCCCCATGATCTTCGGTCACAGCCAATACAGAATCAATTTCGGGCTGATTAAATACTTCAATTCCTTTGGTGAAATCTTCAGTGGTAGTAAAGGGAGAGGTGCACTGTATAAATACATACGCATCAGCCGGCACGACCTCAGCAAAATGAAGTAACGCACCTTCACTCGAAGCTTTGTCTGTAGCAAACTCTGCTGGCCGCACAACAACTTCCGCACCATACTCACACGCAACAGTAGCAATCTCTTCGTCATCAGTACTAACATAGACAGCAGAAATACCTACTGCATTTTTGACCGCAATAACACTACGCCCCACGAGAGGCACGCCACCGACCGGAAGCACATTCTTTCGAGGAATCCCTTTACTTCCCCCTCGAGCCAAAATGACCGCTACAATTTTCTTATCCATACAATTAATATAACGCAAATTATTTTTGATATTCGTCTTATTATACTCTTGCGATAGCAATAAGAGTGTCCGTCCTGCCTGTCTCAGCAAGTAGGCTACTATAATACTCGCTTACAACATCGAGCTCTTGGTAGATGTTTTGACCCCCTGGCTTTTGATTGATGAGCCAACCAGCGTGGTTGCTCAGTGGGTAACGCTGGTATCCAGAAATTTCAATATCTACAAAACCTGCTTCTTCCAAAAAAGCTCGCAAGGTTTCCTTCGTGTGCAAGATAAGGTGCTCACTCCAAAGCGTAAAATCCTGAAATGCTTTGATACTCAAAAGTGCATCACGGGCGTGAGGCACCTCTACAATGAGTGTCCCGCCCGGCCTGAGACTTTCTTTTATCTGCTTCAAAACTTCAATCGGCCCAGTGATGTGTTCGAGGGTATGAAACATCGTCGCCACATCAAACGAACTTTTTGGGAGGTCGCTAGTCAGGTGATACATGGTGTACCCGAGTGTGGAAAGCTCACCTTGCACGTATTTTTGCGGCTCAACACCAGCAATACTCTTGGAATCCAGAGCGGCGAGATCTATGAACCCTCCCGTGCCGCAGCCTACGTCGACAACATCCTTGTCTTTTACATATGATGTAAACTGCTTAAACCGACGTCCATCGTCATCCGCGTATTTCTTTAGCGCTTCTGCTCTAGTTGGAGCACCCCAGTAGTTACCTCCTTCAATTTCTTCATAGTGGACAATATCCATATGATCTGACCGATCAAGAAAAATGACGCCTGACTTTTTATCAATTAAAACACCCACGTCATCGCGATCACGGACACACGGAGAGTATTGCTCAATTGCGTCTTCGGAAATTAACCCGAGACTAAGTAACAGCTCCTTGTTCTTGTTTTCAAACATAGCTTAAATCCCTCGCTTTAGTTTTTTTCGTTGTACTTCCTCAACTGGGAGAACCTCCTGTCCCTTATATTGCAACGCCAGGTGTGTAGCGCGTAGATCTCGAACCAACCTTCTCATTCCGTCAGGCTCAAGTGAAGCCGCATGATCTGTTCCCTTCCAGGTACGGTTGAGGGTAAAGTGTCTTTCCACATAGTTTGCACCCAGTGCGTGTGCCACATTGTCGATAGCAATTCCATTATGATGTCCTGAAAAACCAATGTCTTTTACGATACCGCCGAACTGCTCTTTAAGTCGAGTGATTTCAAGGAGGCACACGTCTTCGAAGTCAACCGGATAACCCGAAGTGCAGCTATACATCACCGCGTCCTTCGCACGCCCTTTTTCTACTAAGAAACTTACAATCTTATCCTCTTCGTCTTGCATGGTCATGCCAACAGAAAAGTGGATTTCGCCCGTATAGTTGTCACACAGATATCCGAGCATCTCAAAGTTCAGATTACACGCTGAAGGAATTTTAATGAGGCGAGGATTAAGTGCTGCAATCTCTTTGGCTGAAGTAAGGTCCCACACCGATGTCGAATACTCAATGCCGATTTCTTCACAATACGCTTTAAGCTCCTTATGTTGCTGTGCAGTAAATTCAAGACATTCCCGATGGGCACCATACGTATCACCGTAACTGTTTCCAGGATTAGGGTGTGGTGCATTATATTCTTCCGGAGTGAGGAGCTCTTTATTGTTGCGTTTTTGCAGTTTTACGACATGAGCGCCACAAAAATTCTTCGCAGTCGCAATTAACTGTTTCGCTATTTCAAAATCTCCCTTATGGTTGCATCCAATCTCTGCAATAACTACTGGCTCCTTATCGTACATGAATGTCTTGTTTAGATTAAGTAAAGTCTGAATATCTTATCATTTTATATAACCGCAACAAATCACTGGAGGTTATAGACTCAACCATTGTTAGCTAGTCTGTCAAATACTTTTAGAAGTTCCTGTCCGACAATATTCTTTGAAAACATGTTGATTCTTTCCTTACCCACTGCACCGAGCCGTTCTCGAAGGTCCTTATTTTTCACTAACGTCATGACTGCTTCGTACAAACCTTCACTATCACCATTTTTAAATTCAAGCCCCGCTCCCTTTGCAATCCAGGCTGCCCCACCTAAGGTGGGCACAATGACTGGTACACCATATTCTAATGATTCGACAATGGTGCGACCAAAAGGCTCAGGCCACCGTGCCGGGTGTACAAAAACATCTGCGTTGGCATACTCTTTGGTTAAAAGCGCAGCGGGTTGCCAAGGATTAAAAGAGACTTTTGATTCAAGATGTAAGGTTCGAGCAAGTGTTTGACACGACTCTTTCGTCGAACCTTCCCCCACAATGCGTAACCGCCATTTATACTGCTCCGGGATTCGAGCCAAAGTTTCAAGGAGCATATCAGTACCTTTATCGTACGTAATCCGCCCCGTATAAAGTAAATCCACTGTATCAGTATTTTTTATAGTCTTATTTTTGTTTTTTGGTATTTCAAAAAAATTAGGAACGACTGAGAATCTTTTTTTAGGAAAACCAAAGTGCACGAAGGTTTCCTGCAAAAACGGTGACACTGCCAAAAATTGATCAACGTACTTTGCGTTTGCGAGGCCAATTGTTTTATCCCATAACAGTCTCTTAAAGTAGTATAAGCAGCCCTGCCATTGTCCAGCGTTCATCGAGTGCAGGTAGCTATCGAGATACACTGCCACTGGTACTCCACCCCCCTGCTTCCTAAATTTTCCACCCGCCCACGAGAAATCTACTCCATAGAGAAAAAAAATATCAGCGTCGTCTTCGTACTCCTTAAGGAGACGAAGAGTCGTATTTGTCATCTCAGAGAGACTCAGTCCGCTACTGTGTTCAATAATTTCAATATCACTTGGAGGCAGGTTGTTTCCTGTCGTGACAGTATGCACAAGTACACGATAGTTTTTTTCTTTAAGGAAACGTACAAAAGAAATAGCGTTGTGGTGCGAACCACCACCAGTTACTTCATTTAATGAGAGGACGAAAAGGTGAATTTTTTTCAAAATGTGTGTACATTATTATCGTCAAGAACGATATTGGCGTAGTCCCGCTTCCCCTTTCGGTACGAAAGTTTTTTTACTGGCTTACGCGCACCATCAGTTGCCAACGCGTAGAGCTTGTGCGCTTTATTGAGTTTTTCAAACAAGGCTTTTGATGTGTCTGGCGTATACTCAAAAACAACAATCGGTGAAGGTTGCTGCAAAAGTACCTGGGTCATTCCTTCAAACACAAACTCTTCTGCTCCCTCTACATCAATCTTCACAACGTCAACATGGTCAATACCATTTGTAACAAGGAATGAATCAAGCTTCTGCGCAAACACCTCTCGCTTCACCGAATCAGCAACCGGAAGGGTTGTATGAGTTCCTGTCATTCCCGTCACGTGGTAAAAATTAATCGTGCCGTCCACATTACTAATCGCCTGTTTGTGAAGAGAAACATTTGTACGTGTAGCTGTATTTTTCCTGAGATAGTTCCAGTTATCTTCATCGGGCTCAAAGGCATGTACCTTGCCCGAAGGACCAACCAAGTCAGAAAAAAGTCGAGTGAAGTAGCCGAGATTAGCACCGACATCGATTACGACCATCCCTTCTTTTATTGTCTTTTTAAAGAATCTAGTCGTCTCCAATTCGTAGAATTCTAATAGATACGATAATTTCCATTTCCAAATAAATGACGCCGGGAATACGAAGGCTTGCTTTTCTGAAAGTGTGTCAACACACCAGATAATAATTTTTTTTATAAACTGTTTCATTACCTTTGGTTGTATTTAGATTTTCGTATAATATCAGCCATTCGACACGCACTTCCAGATTGAAAAGAAAAGTTACGTCTTATAAAGTCACCGAGTTGCGCTTGCGACTGGGTATACACCGACTGCTCCATCAAGAGAGTCAAAGCGACGCAAAGTTCCTCATCTGAACGCACGATTTTCATACCACCTTCCCGCTCGTACGGGGTTAGGTGGGATTCAACTATAGAATAGTGGAATGCTGCGTTTGCTAAGTATATTACTGGTACTCCGGCAGCAAACGATTCTAGAACGATAGTAGAAAGTACTGACACCGTAACATCAACTTCTTTATAAAGTGTACCAAGCGGTTCGGTAATCGCAATACGAAAATTTGAGAAGTGTGACAGCATTTTTCTTGCCTTGGCAATACCAAATACTGCTGCTGGTGCATTCGGACGAGCCTTCAAAATAACCTTAACTTGAGGTTTTTTTTCAAGTAGTACTTTCACCACAGTGAGCAACTCGACAATATCATAAGTATCAAACCACAATCCCGTCGTGTCGTCAGGCAACACCACCAACACGGTGAGTGTGCTGTGATTACTCCGGACGTGTTCAATGGTGCTGTATACATCAAAACGAGGCGAACCAACGTCGAACAACTCGCCTTTGTACCCAAAGTCACGAAGTTCCTGACTAGCTAAGCGTCCGTACGTCGCAAGCTTAGAGGCAGTTGAGTGTTTAGGAACGCTCGTTGGACCAAGATAAAACAATCCATGTTGGGGCTCAATTGAAGGAATGCTCAACTGAGCCGCCACGAGACACAATATGGGAAAGTGCAGCTGAGTTGAAGCACTGGCACGAACTAAAACAGCATCGGGATGAATTTTTTTAAGCATTGAAAAAGTATCCTCGATCAATAGTACGTCCCCGTACGAACGGCTGATAACTTCTCCAAAAGTGTCCATGACATGCTCAGTAATATCTCTCTCTTTCCAGAGAAATCTTTTCTCGCTCATTTTGACTCTCCCTTTCCAAGCGTTACTGATGACAGCCTGAGCAGTCGCTGCCTCACTGACATTGTGTTGTTCGCGAAAGACATCAGCATGCATGAAGCGCATGCGATACTTTAAAATATTTCGCCACCCGATATTGAACATTTCCGATCGCTCCCAAAGTACCACTTCAGCCTCGTGGAGTTCTTGCAAATATGGCTCAAAATTACGCCATATATCTGAAACCACTAACGATATCTTCTTCGGGCTTTGGGTGATGCGAACAAGAGAGTTTATTGTCATAATAAACAGTAACGTCACACGTTGCTTAAGTACTGATGTAGTTGCTGCATTCCTTTTATTGTCCAATACCAACACTTCTGTTTCGCAAGATTTTTCTTTTGTACACATCTCTACTACTTCCCGCAGAAGATGTAATTTTCTGTTTGAGAGTGCTTTTGTACTTTCATCAATGTCAGCCTGTGAAAAAACGATTATTTTTTCGTAGCTTCTGTCGGCCAAAAGTGCTGATACGATAGCGTACCAATATAAAAATTGGACGAGATAATCTTGAACGCTTATCCGGTTGAGCGCTCCGAGCGATATACCGCGATGGTGCCAAAACTGTTGTGCGGGTGCACCAATCACGTCACCGACGACACCTTCGACAAAAACCATTCGGGCCTGGTAGTCCAAATCCCGATAAGAGCTCGCTGATATAAATGGGATATTTTCATTCTCCAATGCAGCTTCAACATCTGCACGAAATGTAACGATCTCGTAGTCATGCACTAGAAATCTCTCTTCAAGCAGTCTTTTTAGGGCTTGAATTTGGTACTTTTTTTCAATTAGTATCGCGGTTTTCTGCATATTCTTTCGTCGTCATTGTAACAAAACTACGCTACTATTAGTTGCAATTTACATGGAACTAATAAAGCGAACAAAAATAAGTCTTAGAAACAACTTTCACTACCTCGCAAAAGGAGGATTTTGGTTGACACTTTCACAGTTTATTGGTCTCTCCAGTAGCTTATCACTCTCTGTAGTGATGGCTAATATTCTCACGCCAGAAACATTTGGACAATACAAATATCTTGTTTCTATTTTTGCTATAGTAGCTGCAATCTCTCTCCATGGGATAAAACTCCCTGTCTCACTAGAAACCGCACGCGGAAATCACTACATCCTCCAAAAAGGTTTTCAATATTCTGTCCTTTGGAACCTTGGCATATTATTTTCTTCCTCCGCGGCATCAATCTACTACTATTTTGCCGGAAACAACCTCCTCGCCCTGGGGTGCGCCAGCATAGCGATAGTTGCACCGATTTATTACGCGCTTCAGTTGGCTGGCCTCTACATGCAAGGAATTGCTGCATACAAAACAATGACCCTCTACAGCGCATCTCAATCAATTGCCTCTTCCCTCTCAGTAGGTATCACAGCCTACGTATCCAACAATCCTCTTTATATATTTCTTGCTTTTATCCTATCTCAAACAATAATTAGTATTCCGGTATTTATACATACACTCAGAAAGATTCCCAGACAGGATCCTGACCCGCTCGTAGTGAGGGAGGCACTTCTTTTTGGAATTCGTCTTACTATAATCGGCTCACTTATAAAAATCGCGGCCGAGCTCGATAAGATTATTGTCTTCCAACTCCTTGGTGCAGCCCAACTCGCAGCCTACACCTTTGCCTTAGCCATACCACGACAACTTGTAGCCACTAAAGGAACCTTAGAAATTTTAGCGCTTCCGAAATTTAGCAATCATAGTTTCAGAAGTCTCCGACAGGGCATGCTGCCCAAAATTATCGTGAGTTTCTTTTTTAGTTTTGGAGTTATAGCTGCGTACTGGATATCTGCGCCCTTCATCTACAAATATTTATTTCCGAGATATCTTGACTCAGTTATCTACTCGCAATATCTCTCATTAACAATACTTATTATTCCGGTGTCCTTTTTAAGGCAGGCGTTAGTGATGAACCACCACGAGCGCGAAGTCTATGTCATTGACGTGTGCGAACCAATCATCCGCATAGGGCTTTATCTTATCCTCATTCCTCTCTTTCAAATATTTGGAGCTATCTACGCACTAATTATTACCACCGTACTGCAAATAATTTACTATTTACTTATCTTTTTTACTGATTTCTCTTTCAGAAAAAACTTTAAGAAGGTGCTCTAAGTTGTGCAAGAATTCTCTGCGCCCGGTCTCGCCAGGTATGCTTTGAAACAAGCTCATATGCTCTCCGAACTTTTTTGATTTGCTCCGTATCACCAAACACAGTAGAGATGGTCTGCGCAAACGAAAGAGGATTATCGGATTCCGCAAAATACACCATTGTCTCATCTGCAATTTCTCGAATTGAGGGCAAATCTGAAGCAACAACTGGGACCCCGCTAGCCATGTATTCAAATAGTTTCATGGGTGATGTGTAGTATCTTGCAATTTTTGACTTTCCGCTGTTTGGTATTACCAACACATCGGCTGCCTTTTGCCAGGCTGGTATTAATTCGTGCTGTTGATGTCCTAAAATATGAATATTTCCAACCGATATGTACTTCTTTTTGAACGTATTAACATCGTGTGGTTTTCCGCCTAGGAAATAAAAACTGACTTCCGGTAAAAGCCTGGCCGCCTCAGCCAAAACTTCCGCCCCCTTCCAACCATAGAGATGTCCGGTATAAAGGACGATTTTCTCAGCCTGATTTAAATCTAAGTCTATTCGCAACTCTTGCTTCGTCTTGTGAACCGTGAATTTCTCAAGGTCTACAGCATTTAATTCAACAAATGTCTTGCCTATAGTTCCTTTAAACAATTCGTGAAGTTTGTTTTCTTTCCAAGTATTTGTAACAAGTATTTTTTTCGCAAAACTAAAAAGAAATCGATACAGACCAAAATATCTTTCTGGAAAATCATGCAGTTCATAGCAAACATAATAGCTTTTTAGAAAAGGCAGCACATGGCTGTCATTTGTATAAATGATATCACTTTTTGAAGCGTTTTTCTTCAAGAAAGTCCTCACTTGTATTCCAAAAATAATATTCCCAAGATAATAGGCCGGCACTCTCAACATTTTAAATTTAGCGAAATCTATTGTCTTCAAGTATACGATATTGGGCTCTATAGTAAGTTTGAAGTATTCTTTCGATGTCACCTTCGTTCGATTTCGATCAGGTGACAATATGATATTTTCACAACCTATTGTGCTGAAAGCTTCTGCAGATTTTGCAACAAAGAGTGAGTGGGCTTGCTCACTCGGAAAACGTCCATTAAATATGACGAATAGCCGACCTGAAAAGTGCGCTGAGCCAGTGTCGTTTGCAAGCATAGTATAAAGTAAACTACATTACTTTGTTAAAACAAAGTAATAGCCAAGCGCGTAGCGCTTTCCATGCTGAGGTCGCAGGATTAAAAATAGGCTGTCTAGTAAGTATGCGAGGGAAAAAATGGGTACACGTAACACTCTAGGAACTGAGAAAAGTACCATTTGAGCGGAAGCTGCAAACGGCCCAAACGAAATCGACTCGATAGTTATTTTTTTTGCACCAGCGTTAGTAAAAATAATTTCTAAGGCTTCATGAGTGTAGCGAAAAAAATCTCGGTGATCGGCGTGATACCACATAAGAAATGGAACGAAGCCAATCAGCCGTCCATCAGGACGAGTGATTCGCACCACTTCATTTGCGATGTGTTGGTAGTTAAAAATATGTTCCATAACGTTCAAAAATAGTACCGTGTCACAAGAGTCACTTTCCAACGGAAGATTGTCTTTTTCGAAATCAACAGATGCCCCATTTTTTATATCAAAGTTAGTAAAACGAACGCCATCAGCTCGAGGCATAAATGTTACATAATCTGAGTTCTTTCCACCGCCAATATCCATAACAGTCCCAGTAAGTGTTTCCTTTTTTAGTCTCAAATCTAAAAAAGAACGAGTGACACTTTGTCCACCCCAGATTTCTTTAATTAAAAAAGCGAATTCACTCATGTTATTTCTCCATTATATAAAAATGATGATATTGGTTTTCAAATGGAACATATTCATCGAGGATAGTAAAATGCTTAGCCATAATGCTCCTGATGGTTTTGGAACCATGCCTCTGCTTTCCTATCTCCCAATAGTGTTGCCCTCCGAAGATATGTTTTTTAGCATATGGCACCTTCACCGCCCATTGTACACGTGGGAAGAAAGGAACTTTAATCTGCAGCTCTAAGGAAGGACCGAAGTGTGGAAGGCTAATAAATATGTACTTTTTTGAGACTCGCTTCATCTCTTTCAAAGCTGTTTCAAAGTCACTGAATTGAATATGCTCAAGCACTTGAAAAGCCGACACAATGTCGTATGAATTATCTGGGAGAGGAATCGCTGTTACCCCACCAATAAAGTCCGGCTGGAGATCTGCTGCAATATCGAGGGTCTTATACTCAATATCAGGCCGGTGAATTTTTAGGATATCATGCAAAAAAGTGGTCCCAGGACCAATATCGAGCATCGTACGGATATCGTCACGAGAAGTAATTTCTTTTGTCTGGTACCAGTAGCTCATCCAGCGCCCAGGCCAAAAATACTTCTCAAAGGAGTAATGACTCTTGCTCACTTGCTGCTCGTAGTTCATGAAAGAATTTTGGGAATTAGAGATTCAATACTGTGACTCTCTCTGACATACTGCACATAGTCATGATTTGAATATACTCCTGATTCTAGCACTTTTTGTATCTCACTGACGAATGAGTGCATATCTGTCACCTGTGCTTCGCCAAGCGGTAGTGACACTGTGCCAGGCGCCATCGAAACGACAGGCCGTCCGCAGGCCATTGCTTCGAGCACCGCCTTATCGAGGCTGCCGTTTTGAGCAGTGGTGACAAATACTTTTGCTTGATTGAGTACGGCTGGTAAATCCGTTTGGGCGACACTGCCCTTGAAGAAGACCGCCTCACCAAGGCATACCTCTGCAATCTGCTTCTTTAAAGAAGCTTCGTAGTGACGCTCTTCATCAGTCACTGACTTTCCTACAATCGTCAAGGTGACGTTCTGCGTCTTTCGCGACTCCGCAAGAGCCTCGATGAGAGTGTGGAGATTTTTTGATGGAGTGATGCGACCGACGGTAATAAGGTTGATGGTTTTAGGTACGGTTTGCGGAGCAAACCGTACCGTATCAATCCCATGACCCGTCACCACTACCTTAGCGCTTTTCAAGCGAAAACTCTCGGGCGAGCCCGTAAAGATTTTGTCAGCCAACTTTTCGGCTACACTTAAAGATGGCGAGACAGAGCCGTGCATGTACCAAAGTCCGATTCTTTTTCCAAGCAGGTGCCACAGTGGTGCGCCCAAAATGACGTATTGCTGATTCATATGCACAAACACCTGATCGTAGTCACGACGAAGAGTCCAGATGTACTTATAGAAGCGCCAGAGATACACGAGACGACCCTTCCCCTCTTCTTTTCCTAAGGAATATACATGCACATTTTTTGGCAACGCGTGAGTACCTTCTTGCAGACAGATTACCGACACCTGTTCACAATGCATAGCAAACTCTTCAATCCAGCGATGAAAAAAACCGAGTATCGGATGGTCTCTATCAACGACCTGGGTAATAATAAGCAGCTTCATGTATTCTCTATAACCCGGTCAATTCCATTTGAGATACGAATTATCGCTTAGCAACAACGTCGTAATGGACTGAAAAATATGGTTTTGATGACTGGGGCACAATGTGTCCCATGAGGGTATTGAACGGATTAGCAATACCACATCTCCATAGGTTATCGAGCACTCGAGGAAGGAAGATAAGAGATTTTGGGAGGACGGTAAAACCAACCGGGTAGATGGTCACCTGTGAAAAACCGGACAAAAGTCGGATGACTTCTTTTTTTGAGTAGTAGCGGACGGGGCCATTTTTGAAGGGTTTGCCTAATAGATTGAGGAGGGCTTGGTACGTGAGACCTTGAATACCCATAGCGGTGGCGGCGCGTGGGAATGACGAGTACACGAGAAGACTTCCGCCCGGCTTAAGTACTCGTTTAATTTCCTGTATTGATTTCTCGACGACATCTTTATGATTGTGCAGGAAGACTGCACAGACGAGCCCCACATCTACCGAATTATCTTGGAGTGGAACAGTATGAATATCAGCGTTGAGGGAAAGGGCTGGGGTACGTTGTTCTTCGTCGCTGCGGATGTAGCGCTCACGGAAGAGTGAGAGCATTTCGTACGAACTATCGCAGGCGATGTAGCCGCCAAGAGTCATGCCAGGGAGAACATACTGCGCAACGCGACCATACCCGGCACCTAAGTCGAGAACGATGTCGGTCGAAGTGAGATGTTGTTTGATGTCGGCAATTTGTGTCACCGACTTGCGTCGTGCGTCTGTCTCGTCCTTAGCAGAAATAACAGCGTGCGCTGGGTTTTCAACCGCATGTTTATCCCAGACAGTTCGTTCGGCGATTCCTTTGGCAATATAAATACCACCTTGCTCGATGGTTTCGTTGGGTTGTAGTAGCTGGTTCAGCTCAGTTTTGGGCATATCGTTCGCAATCATACCATACTAGGCAAAGGCTCAAAATTAGGTGTTTTGGATTAAGGAAACATCTTCATCAGACTCGACAAACATCGCCTGTTCGATACTCGTGCGGTAGGATTCCCGATATTCACTCAGATTCTGGTGAAATTTACTCGAAACTATTTGTCCGGCATTTTTGGTAAAAACCTGCCGCAAGCCAACGTTATTGAGAAGGTCGCTGATGCGGTCGGTAAAGGCTTGTACGTCGGTCTCTTCACACAGATACGCTGATACGCCGTGTTCAAATATATCTTCTCGCTTGGGAGTACGCGACATTATAATCGGAAGATTCGCAGCAGCAGCTTGCAGCACTGTTTCGTCGCTATCGGCGTCTATGTCGGTTGCCAAAAGCAGGCTAGCTGACTTTAAGTACGGAACCGTATCGGTTACTTTTGATTCAAAGACGATTTGATCTTGGATGCCGAGCAGCTTTGCGCGCTTTTGGAACTCCGCTTTAGCCGGGCCGTCACCGAGTACCACCATACCAATACGGGGATTGCGCAAAGCAAACCGTGCGGCATCAATGGCACGGTGAAGCGTACTTTCGTGACCGAGCTTGCCGATAAAAAGCATAATGAAGACAAACGGCTTATATTTTTCTTTGAGGTCAAGTGTGACTGGTGCATTCATAATTGCTTCGTAGTTGTGGAAGCGAGGTAGAATCCCTAGGTCGGGAATCGTAAAGCGGCGAGCG
>JAYVWI010000035.1:0-4981 GCA_043786195.1 Minisyncoccota bacterium | reverse complement strand
CTCAAGATATCGCCCTTGCACTCCGCAAAACCCGCACACCTCGTGTAGAAAGTGTGTCAGAACGAAAAGCGCCGACACCGATAGCGGCCACTCGCGCAGCCAACAAAAGCACTCGGCGACAGCTCGTCGTCGTGTCGCTGCTTATTCTAATTGGTGTAGGCGCCTCTGCTGGTATTGGTTTTACTGACAAAGGTTCGATTGATGTCAACAAAACTATCACTGACCGTAACGACAAAATCACTCGCGGTGAAGAGCAAGGAGAGTTGGTAGGAATGCAAAGTACCACGCAAGAACCAGACGGTGGCTTGATTGGTTTGGGTATCGGTGGGCCTGAAGCAACGTCGACGCAAAATAACCCTCAAGGCACCGCTTCATCGACGGCTAGCTCAAGTGAACCGGTCGGACAAGTTCCTTTGACGCAAGCAGAAGCACAAGCCGCTGCTAAGGCCGCTAGTCAAAACTCCTCTTCCACCGGGCAGTCTCAGTAAGACTGCTTTTTATTTACCCTTCGCGAGACAGGCAGCGCATTTGCAGCCGAGGGGTTTTATTTCCATATCAAAATAGTACTTGCCGTAGTGGTAAGTGAATTCTTCGCCGGCCTTGATAGCGCGCTTGGTGTAGATGAAGACTTGCTTCTCGTTGTCGGTCAGTTCGGGGTAGCAGTTGGATTTGCAGCTGTGGTTGATGTAGCGAGCAACATTGGAACGACCCTTGCCGTCGATAGTCCACTCGTCGTTTAATTCAAACAAATACTTTCCGCCGCGGCGTTGTGCTTCGCCGTCGGTGATGATTTCACCAACGTATTCGATTACACGTTCTCCCTTTTTGTAGTCGCGAGCAGCAAAGAGGCCAAGCCCGGTGCTACTTTTTTTCACTGCGTACTCTTTCATGAGCGACAGTATAGCAGACTCTTCACACGGTGCATCACCAAAACCCTTAGAGCATTGGTACAATAGAGTATAGAATTAAATATATGGGAACAACCTTAACGATCAATCCGGGCAGCTCTTCAAAGAAGTATGCACTGTACCGTGACGGAATAATGGTGCGCGAGTTCGTGTTTGAAAATGCCAACGCGGGCTTTGAATCGTGTGTGGTGAAGCGAGGCACGCAGCAGACATGTTTATCGATAACGCCAGCTGAGTTTGAAAATTCTTTTGCGATTGTGGCTAAGGAATGTATTGATTTTTGTCATAGTGAAGGCGGTGGAATCGACACTGTCGGTATCAGAATCGTATCTCCAGGTACGGCATTTCAACGGCATACAGTTGTCGACGAAGCGTACCTTGCGCTGCTTCGAGACAAAGAGCAGCTGGCGCCCCTCCATATCCCATCAGTTCTCCGTGAGATCGCCGAAACAAAAAAATATTTTCCAACGACTCGGATTATTGCGGCTTCTGATAGTGCCTTCCATGCGAGTCTGCCATTTGTAGCGCGTGAGATGAGTATTGATCGAATCGACGCGGACGTCTTGGATGTTCGCCGGTTTGGGTATCACGGACTTTCCGTAGCCTCAATTGTGAACCGAGTGCATGCGGTGATTGGGCAAGATCCAAAACGGATGATTGTTTGTCACGTGGGGAGTGGTGTCAGTGTTACTGCCGTAAAAAATGGCGTCAGTGTAGAAACCTCTATGGGCTATTCACCAGTGAGCGGTATTCCTATGAGTACACGGGCGAGCGATCTTGGCGCTGATGCACTGTTGCATATTATCCGTGAGAAAAAACTCAAACCTTCAGAAGCGGCAGTGTACCTCAATAGACAGGGAGGACTGTCCGGACTGGCTGGAGATAGTGATATCCGACACCTTCTCGATCGACGCGCCAAGGGTGAGCTGATTGCAACGCAGACGCTCGACTTGTTTGCATATCACATCCAAAAAGCCATTGCTGCTTCGACGGTTTCTCTTTCGGGTATAGATGCTCTCGTATTCACTGGCACTGCTGGTTTTCGTAGTAGTGAGTTGCGCTTGATTCTTGCCAAAAATCTCAGCTATCTCGGTATCGTTATCGACGGTGAAAAGAACGACGTGTTGGTGGGAAAGGAAGGAACAATTAGTGATCACACTGCAGCGGTAAAAGTTGTTGTTATGCGTACCGACGAAATGCGTGAGATTGCTCGCGTCACTGAGCAGCTCGACTTAGTCTAAGGACACCATACCGATGGTACTATAGTGGTACTACGTTTTATTCATGGAGCCAAAAACATCAAAGCAACACAAGCCGCTCACGCAAGCCATTGTACTTTTTGGTGTGTTACTGGCATTTGTTTTTTTGGCGGCTCTGTTTATTAATTTTTCAACGCTCAACGCGCCAGCTCTCCTTTTTATATCGGCAGTCATTTGCTGTATTTTTATCGCTAAGAATGTTTATGATAACGCTCGAGCAGAAGTGTTTTCGGAGGAAGTTGATAAAAACTTCGCCGAAAATTTACTCTATGCTTCACGCGAGCTCTATACCGAGCTTTACCAAAACAGTCCGGTTCCGTATCTTCTCATTGAGCTCAACGGTCAAATAAAATCCGCCAATCTTGCTGCGTATCGACTACTCGGTCTTACAAAAGGGAGAGAGGAAGCGGTAAATGTGTTCGATCGGTTGTTTGCCGAAGAGCCACATCATCTCGATTTAATAAGAGAAAAATACCAAAACCGTGTTCCTGTTAGCTCAGAAACGGTCCGAGTGAAGCATACAAAAGGCGGCGAAGCCTGGGCGTTGATGTCGCTTTTTCACTTTGTGAGTGCCGGGCAACACATCGGTCTTTTGACTCTGGTTGATATTACTCGACAAAAACAAATCGAAAATGCCAAGTCAGAATTCGTTTCGCTCGCTTCCCACCAGCTCCGTACACCAATCGCAGGGATTAAGTGGAGTGCCGAACTTCTCCAAATGGACGCTGCGAGTAGTTTGAGCGAACAGCAGCGCAAGTATATAGATAGACTTTTAGTGGCGACACAGCGAATGGCTTTGTTGGTTGACGACTTCCTTCGAGTTTCAAAATTCGAACTCGGTACTTTCTATCCAGAGTATGGAGACGTAAAACTAAGAGAATTAATTGAGGACGTGGTTAATGAACAAGTTGGGCGCATTGGGCAGAAAAAGCTAGAAGTAAAAACATTTTTTGACGACACCCTGCCGGTCATATCATCTGACGCAAATCTATTGCGCATGATAGTGACCAATCTTTTTTCAAACGCAGTGAAGTACAGCAAAGAGTCAGGAACTATTCATATTGGGTTTGGCAAAAAAGACGACAAAATCATTTTTTCGGTAGCTGATAACGGCATGGGTATTCCCGAAAGTGATCAAGAGCGCATTTTTAGTAAGCTCTTTCGAGCGGCAAACGCCGTACGCACAGTACCGGACGGAACTGGTTTGGGACTTTATATTGTGCTTGAAGCAGTAAAAGTGCTTCACGGTAAAGTAACTTTCCATTCGATCGAGCAACAAGGGACTACGTTTGAAGTGGTGTTGCCACTGCAGTAACTATTTGCTGAGACGAGATTCTATTCGCTCAATAATCTGAGCAATACTGCAATCTGGCTTAAAGAGAATGTACTCCACCGGGAGGTCGATATTTTTTGAGATGTTTTCGAGTGACTCAGAAGCAGTCAAAATCAAAAATCGTGCCGTCGCTCCCCAGGCGTCTTGTCGAATGGTGTGAAGCACTTCGTAGCCACTGATATCTGGCAGTCTGATATCGAGCATGATGAGGTCGGGATGGTGTGTGAGTGCCAAAGCGAGCGCGTCTTTGCCGGTTGTGGCCACTAGAGCAGCATAACCGTGCATAACCAACATATCCTGCAGGGTATCAGCCAAATCAACGGAGTCTTCGACGATGAGGACAGTTTTTTGTGACATGGTACTATTGTAACGCACGACTTCTTAATTCGTAAGAAATAGCGGTGTTTTCCGTCTCCACGTGTATAAATAAGTATTTTCTGTGAATAAAAAAACCTTTCTCATCCTCGGTATTATTATTGTAATTCTGGCTCTCTTGGTAGGGTATCAGCTCTTTATGTCCCGCAAAGCAACTGACGCCGGCGGGCAGACTACTCAGCAAGCGGTTCATAGTAAGGACTTCGGTATTTCTTTTACCTATCCGATGGGAAATGACGGCTTTACCTTGATTGAACCAAACGGAGGTGATAAAGGAATGTTAAAGGCGTATCTTATGTTGCCAACTACGGAGTACGATTCGTACAAAAATGGTGATGACAGTGATGCGCCAGCAGGCATGAATGTTTTTGTATTTGCTTTACAAGATGCGACTGCTACTTCTTCAGAAACTGATACGCGTATTTCTGAGTTGCAAAATTGGGCGGCTGACAATAATACGCTGACGCAATTCAAGCAAGCAAAAAACACTCCCGATGTTGTCGAGCTCGACGGCATTAAAGGACTCCACTACCAGGCTCAAGGACTCTATCAACAAGATGTCTATCTGGTGAGCTACAAAAGTCGTGTCTACATGATGGTAGGACAATACGACAAACAGACCGATCATACCTACATGGCTTTCCAAGATTTAATAAAAACGGTGTCGTTTGAGTAAAATAAAAAGCGGTCGAGACCAGTCTCGACCGCTTTTTCAATTGGTATACCTGTCGTCCTTATTAAAAGAAATAACAGTGTCCCACCCATCAAACGGTTTAGTTTTAGCGTGCTCATGCGGAGTAGCGGGATGCCCGTTGCAAGGGTCGCACAATTCAAACAAATCCTCAGCATCTCTTTCAATTCGAACTTTTACCCCGCATCCCTTGCAGGTAATCTCAAGACAGATAACCGACATGTCGCCCTCCAGATCTATCTCTATATAGTATACGGCATCTGGAGAGGGAGCGGTGAATAAATAAAAGCCCCAAAAGGGGCTTTTATTTATATTGGTGGAGATGGCGAGAATTGAACCCGCGTCCGAATCAGAGTGCGATTGTGGGTCTACGTGTGTAGTTTATCCTTTGATTTAAGTTCCTAGCCTATAGGAT
>JAYVWI010000034.1:0-8082 GCA_043786195.1 Minisyncoccota bacterium | reverse complement strand
TTTTTTTCCAGAGCTTCCTGCTCTAGAAATTGTTCGTAGGTCACCTGGTCTTTACTAGAGCGTCGTTCTTGTACTCGTTTATATCGTACGTCCGCATCTGCATCGACAGCTAGTAGTATTCCTCCACGAGCTTTTAAAGTAACCGCTTCCGCCACTGTGCGAATTGATTCTACAATTGCATTTGCCCCGCCACCTGCTTCAATCTCCTGGAATGCTGTCGTCACAGTGACGTCGTTACCGTATTTTGCTCGAAGTTGGTTTCCAGTCAGACGCAGCTGGTTTCGTGAGAGTGGAAGTCCCAAACGTTCTACTTCTTTAGCGATAAAACCGCTGGCGGAAAAATGTGAGAAGGCTTTTTTTTGTAACAAGTAGTCGACAACGGTACCTTTGCCTGCGCCATCAGTACCTGTAATGCCGACCACCATGTAATTATTTCCTATTTCCTTTAACTTCGTTTTTAGCCAACCATTCTTGGTATACGACGAGGAGTGGACTGGCGATGAAGATAGATGAGTAGGCTCCGAAGACAACTCCAACCATCAAGGTGAGGACGAAGGTGTGAGTGACTGAACTACCGAAGAAGTAGAGTGCCACCAGCGCCAGGAGCACGGTCAGTGAAGTATTGATTGAGCGAGTCATGGTTTCGTTGATTGCTTCGTCTACTAATTCACCGAACGGACGAGTGAGCTTATAGGTAATCTCCACATGGTCTTTGCCCCCAGTTACTGGAACAGTCTTCTTTGATTCGGTGCGATTCTGTTTAAGCTTTTCCCGAATACGGTCGAAGATAACAATCGTGTCGTTCACTGAGAAGCCGAGCACGGTCAAGAGTGCGGTGATGAAAAGTACGTCTAACTGAGCGCCCGTATAGTGGCCATATACACTCATAAACGCCACCGGAAGCAAAATGTCGTGACCGAGCACTACGATAGTTGTGAAGCCATAAATCCACGAGCTCACCGGCTTGCCGATACCAGAGAAGGCGAAGGCAACGTAGCAGATAATCAACGTAAGGACAGCGCCAATAGCCCAGACCGCCTTGTCCTTGAGTTCTTGACCAATGACTGGACCAATAGAAGTGAACTGAGTGATTTTTCCTTCTGTTCCAATACTTTGCAACTTCCCTTCGAGGGTTGTTCGCTCTGGTTCAGAAAGCGAACGGGTGGTAATCATGTAGCCATTACCTGCTGAACTAGCAGCCGCGCGTACAGCTACTGTACCTAGGTTGAGGGGTGCAATAGCGGCTTCCA
Organism: Minisyncoccota bacterium; assembly: GCA_043786195.1. Lineage (GTDB taxonomy): Bacteria > Patescibacteriota > Minisyncoccia > Phycocordibacterales > UBA918 > OLB19. Next base: position 6,832 of record JAYVWI010000034.1, on the reverse strand, counting down.
CTTCACTCTTTTCTGGCAGAGTGCTGTAACGCACCTCAGTAAGTGACCCCCCGGTAAAATCAATTCCGGCCTTCAGACCAAAAGTAGCGACTATGCCCACCGACACTAAGGTAATCAAGACCGCTATAGTAAGAAATATTTTTTTGTTTCGAATGATGCCCATATATTATTTTTTAGTGAGTCCGGTGCCGAATAAATATGGCCAGATGCCGCTGTCTTCCCGCTTAACGTCAGGAAGGATAAGGAGCATGGTACGAGTGATAGTGATAGCTGAAATAAGTGAGATTATGATACCAAAGGCGAACACGAGAGCGAAGCCCTTGATCATAGCAGTACCAAACCAGAAGAGAACTACGGCAGAAATGAGTCCGGTAACGTGACTGTCTCGAATCGCAGACCAGGCTCGACTAAAGCCGATTTCAATCGCTTCTCGACTTCCCTTACCCGACCGGAACTCTTCTTTGAGACGCTCAAAGACAAGTACGTTGGCGTCGACGGCAATACCGATGGAAAGTACCAGACCGGCGAGACCGGCAGCCGTGAAAGTGACTGGCACGAGTAGGAAGATAGCCAGTGAAATGAGAACGTACGAAATCAAAGCGGCACAAGCAACCAGTCCCGGCACACGGTACCAACCTACCATCAACAGGGTGATGAGAAGAAAGCCGAACATACCCGCTAAGATACTTTGATGTACGACACCGGCACCGAGTGTTGCGTCTATAGTCTGGGTACTCGCGAGTGAGATAGGGACTGGAAGTGCACCGAAACTAAGACTCTTGGCTAGAGCTTGCGCTTCGTCAACCGTAAACTTACCTGAGATTACTGCCTTTCCGCCGGTAATTGGCTCGTTAATCACTGGTGCTGAAAGAAGTTCTCCATCGAGGAAAATACCGAGCTGTTCTCCAGAGTGCTTAGTGGTAATGTCAGCAAAGAGTTTGGTTCCTTCTTCGTTAAACTTCACTGAGACCATCGGATCGTTCGCAACGTCGCCAGCTCGCCCGCCTGAAAATTCAAGCGTCGCAGTCTCAAGGTAGCGACCAGTAAGGCCGGTGTCGACAAACGGACTTTCTTCTTTGACAGCTTCTCCGTTCACTCTGATATTACCAACCACTGCACCAGAGCTACTTGCACTTCCACCTAAGGATGCTTGGAGTTTTTTTATTGTTTCTTGTTCAGCTGCCTTTTGTTTGTCCATGAGTTTAAATTCAAGGAGAGGTGTCTTGCCGATTTCATCAATCGCGGCCGCGATGTCAGTCACGCCAGGAAGCTCAATGACGAGGCGATGTGACTTAGTGTCACTCACAAAACTACTACTTTCAACTTGCACGACGGGTTCAGATACACCAAAGGCATTCACTCGCTTTTCAATGAGTTCACGTAGTGTGTCCATGAGTTTCGGCACTTCTTTGGGATCAATTTTCGTCACATCAGCTTCGTAGACAAGATGTGAACCCCCAGCCAAGTCTAGCCCGAGCTTAAACGGATGCTTGGCGTTCTCATGCGTAGCACTGGTATAGACGAAAAAGCCAATACCACTAATAATTGCCAGTACAAGGATGGCGCGAGACCAACGCAAAAATGTGTCGGATCCAGATGTTTCTTTTGACATAAAGTAGCGTTATTTATAACACACTTAAGCGTAGGTGGCACTACACAAATGAGTTAAATGTTCTCTGCTTTTATACCCCTCTAACCAGCGAGACGAGGTTTTGGAGCAAAACAGCAATCGTGATTGGCCCGATGCCCCCGGGCACGGGGGTAAAAAGTCTGGCGATGCTGGACACCTCAGGATGAACATCCCCCACCATCACTCCCCCATCTTCTGAAGTACCGGCGTCAAAAATAACGACTCCCGACTTTACCATATCGGCAGTTACAAAGTGGGGCTTACCAATGCCACTAACGATGATGTCAGCTTCCTTGATGGCACTAAGATCGTGCTGATTAGCTTCAGTGAGTATAGTCACTTTGGCGCCCGAAGCTCGCAAAAAACGCTCTGCCGGCGCGCCTACGAGTCGACCTTGCCCCAACACCACGACATTCGCAGCAGCAAAATCAACACCGTACTCGTCAGCAATCGCCTTAATAGCGCCCACTACCGGCGGAACACAAGCTTCATTAGTCATTCCGTAGGAAAAACCGTCCGGATCTTTTTCGGGTGGTACTGCAGCCAGGACTTGCTCTCTATTAATATGTGCCGGAAACGGCAACTGCACTACTACCCCATCAACCTGTGACAGTACCGCCTCGACACAAGCCACCACTTCCTGCGTTGTTACAGTTTCCGGCAATTCAACGACTCGCAGGGTGATACCTACCTCGGCCGCTTTTCGTTTCTTCAATTCGAGGTACTTTTGTGTTTCAAAGTTTGGAGCACAGGTAATTGCCGCCAAAACTGGCGCTTTCGGTAAAAGCGCCACCTCAGCTTTAAGAGATTCATATATCTGCTGCGCAATCTTTTTCCCATCAACTATCATGTCCGGCAGTATAGCAAAGAAATAATATTTTTATAGTCCAAACTCTTTCTTCAGATCTGCCAGACCGTCAGCCAATACAACTGTAGGGTGCCAGCCAAGCCGCTCCACTGTCTTATCAATATCAGCTTCAGTATACCGAATCTCGATTCGGGCTGGTACGTAGATAATATCTGAGCTAATCAGATTAGCCACTTCATTGATAGTTGTCTGTATGCCTGAACCAATATTCAAAACATCTCCCTTCCCTACCTTATTCGAAAATGCGGCTTTTTCTATTGCTCGAGCAATGTCACTCACGTGAATAAAGTCACGGGTTTGTGTTCCGTCGCCAGTGATGGTGAGCGATTGTTTTTCTGAAGCCTGCTTAAGGAAACGTCCAATCACCAAGGCATAAGCACCGTCAGGGTCAAGGTGCGTTCCGTACGCATTGAAAAAACGAAGTGAAATTGTCTCGATTCCGAAAAGCTCACTCCATAAACGCATGTACTCTTCACCAATGTATTTATGAAGGGCATAGGGAGTCTTTGGGTGAACACGCAAGTCGGTTGATAATCGTATCACCGACTGATCACCATAAGCTCCAGCTGAAGCGGCGTACACGACCCTTTTTACTCCCGCTTGTCTCACTGCCTCCAACACAGAAAGCGTACCGTTCACATTTACGTCATGACTAAGAATTGGTTCGTCAATCGAAAATTGTGTTTGTGGCAAAGCGGCAAGATGTACTAATATGTCGACTCCGACACAGAGTTCAGCCAGAGCTTTCGTATCGCGAATATCAAGTTTGTGAAATTGCACCTCGAGCGGGAGACGCTTCGCGTCTCCCGCCGACAAGTCATCCACCACAATCACTTTATGACCCTCCCCTACCAAATACTCGACGAGGTTAGTACCAATAAAACCTGCGCCACCTGTAACTAAAAATGTTTTGTGCATGATACTTAATAGAACTAGGTTTAGTAGATTTGAGTTATTATCAATTTCTAGGTGCCAGTGCGCATGATAATCGTGGCGATGGTTTTTAGGGTGATTTGTAGGTCGAGTAATAGTGAGCGGCGCTCGAGGTAGTACAAATCATACGAAAGTTTCATCTTGGTTCGTTCCACATCAATGCCACCGCGGGGCACATCGAAGTTGTTAATCTGCGCCCAGCCTGACAGCCCAGGCTTCAGAAAATGTCGAGCATTGTAATACGGTACTTCTTTGGCGTAGACCGAAGCCAGAGCGGGCATCTCAGGTCGAGGACCGATAAAAGAAAGGTCGCCTTTGAGAACATTAACCAGCTGCGGCAATTCGTCAATCCGCGACTTACGCAAAATTACACCTACCTTAGTATCCACAAGTTCACTCTTAAGTGCGCACGCTCCTTTGTCGGCGCCATTTTTGGTGCGGAGTTTATAAATTGTAATTAGTTTGTTGTATTGTCCGATGCGCGTAGTGGTGTAAAACAGTGCTCCCTTATCTTCAAGTTTAATCGCTAAAGCGACAAACGGAAAAATAAGCAGTGCTGGAATTAAGAGCAGAAGCGAACCTAACACATCAATCGCTCGCTTCACCGCGTCGTATATCGCGCTCTTTGATTGTGAAATATTTGAAATAAACCAATCATATTGAATACACGATACTGGCACTTTATCGAAAGTGTCTTCGTACAGTCGATTAAAGTCGAGAAAAGTAAAGGCGAAGTGCAAAAACGAAAGGTCGAAGAGAACAGGTAAAAATGTACCGATAGCTTCACTACGCGAATCAGCCACAATGAGTTCGATTTTTTCCTTTTCAATCAGCTTCAGTAATTTTGCTTCGAAATCCTCCGTACTCTTGAGAGTTTCTGCGTCAATAATACGCACGAAGTAATAGTTGTAGCGATCATTGTTGTTGATTTCATCCGCCAGTTCAATAGCTTCTTTTCCGTCAGCAATCAAAATAGCTTTATGTTGTTGTTTTTGTGAAAGCCGCGGTACCAAAAAAATTCTCCAAGAAGTAAGTAAGCCTGTCGAGATAATGAGGTAGATAATCAGGTTGGTCTTTGGGGTAATTCCAAATGGAATGATGAAGAACAACACCGCCGCCACAAAGACATTGATAGCCTGCGCATACAAAATCCGACTCAAGAGCAAACGCTTGAGGAGGTTGGTGTGTTTGTCGTACAGACCAAGAATAAAGAAAATTGCTAGCCAGACCGCCGAAAAAGTGAGGAACGGGGGCACGTGCGCTCCAAGACGCTCCAAGCTCGGAATCTCAAAATAACGCACCAAAAGCGTGAGCCACAAAGCCACATTAAAAACAACGATGTCGCCCAAAATCAATATAAAAAGCTCTCGTGTCCGTTCACCCATAATATGTATATAACCAAACCAATCCTACAGAAGTTTTACTAGATAGCAAGGCCTAAAATAAGGCTCGGAGGGCTTTAGGGGTCGAATCGAGCTCGACACACCTACCTAATCTCGCTATGCTACTTATACCTATGCGTAACAATCCAAAAATCTTGTTTCTCATTACAAAAAGCAATTTTGGTGGCGCTCAGAAATATGTCTACGAGTTGGCACTCGCAGCACAAGCTCGCGGCTGGCTCGTATCGGTGGCATGCGGAGGGACTGGCAAGAAGAAGGCCGAAATGGGTCTCTTGGCGACCAAGCTCACCGAAGCTAATATAGCTGTCATTCCGATTCGCAACTTCATGCGTGACATGTCCGCCAACAACGACTTTCTTGCTCTTTTGGACGTCTGGCGACTCTTGCGTGACGAGCGACCAAATGTACTCCATGTCACCAGCTCCAAGGCAGGCGGTGTTGGCGCACTCGCCGGGCGTATTACCGGCGTCCCTAAAATAATCTTTACTTCACACGGACTAACCGTAGACGAAACCTGGCGACCGATTTGGCAACGTTTTTTTATCTTTATTGGTACGTGGATAACGATGAAACTGGCACACCGTTCTATCATGATTTCTACCCAAACATACAAGCGTATGCGACGCACAGTTGGAGTACGGAATAAAGTCGTATTGATTAAAAACGGTATTGCACCAGTAGACTTTATGTCGAGAGAAGTGGCGCAATACGAATTAGAGCTGACGTTGCCACAAGACCACTTTCTTATCGGTGGTATTGGAGAGCTTCACCCCAACAAAAACTGGAGTGCGGCTATTACCACGCTCGCTTCCCTACCAACGTACGTCCACCTAGCAATCATCGGTAGTGGTGAAGAGTACGAATCTTTAGTTGAACAAAGTCAAAAACTTGGTGTGGCCGACCGCACACATATTTTGGGCTACGTGGCCGATGCTGACCGTTACCTCAAGGCCTTCGACCTTTTTATCTTGCCTTCTAAAAAAGAAGGGCTTCCCTATGTGCTGCTAGAAGCTGGCTTGGCTGGCCTACCGGTTGTTGCAAGTGACCTCGCGGGCAACCGTGACATTATCGAGTCAGGCATTCATGGCTTCTTGGTAGAACCAACACCAAAAATGCTATCGACCTCGATTGAAATGCTTCTCCGTGACGAAGGAATGCGCCGCAGACTAGGTGCGGCACTACAAGAAAAGGTCATGAATGATTTTTCTATCACACACATGAACGACGAGACCTTTGTACTTTATGGTTCGAGTAAATCCTTCGCGACGTAGTGCGTGGTCGTATAGCGACTCATTCCCATCACCATCCCGACCGCAACCAACTCTGTAATGAGATGTGACCCACCGTAACTCAAGAAGGGAATCGTCGTACCCGTCACCGGCAAAAGTCCGATGTTCATACCAATGTGCACGAAGAAGTGTGCTACCAGCAAGATTGCTACACCCGAGGCAAACAAGCGTTCAAAGTTTGTCGCACCATTGTTCGCATGATACAACAATCGCCAAACAAGTGCCGTAAAGAAAACAAAGAGCATCAATACTCCAAAGAGCCCCCACTCTTCAGCAAAAGCAGCAAAGATGAAGTCGGTTTCGTACTCTGGCAAGAAGAGCAGTTTTGATTGGGTGCCGTAGCCGACTCCCTTTCCAGTGAGACCGCCCGAGCCGATAGCTACGGTGGACTGATATGCGTTGTACCCTGCACCTCGGATGTCAGACAGTGGATTGAGGAACGTCATAATGCGTTCTTTTTGGTATGGGAAAAAGACAAACTGCCACATGAGAGCAAAAGCAATAGCGCCGAGCACAAAAACAGTAAGGAGGTGTCGAAGCTTAATGCCCGACACAAGCACCATCCCCAGCCACACAAAAAATAGAATCGACGCCGAACCAAAGTCAGGCTGAATAAAAACAAGCCCAAAAATACACAGGGCGTAAATGCCCGAGATAATAATGTGCTTGAAGTCACCGATCTGCTCATGCCTTTTAGCAAAGTATTTTG
>JAYVWI010000033.1:0-10051 GCA_043786195.1 Minisyncoccota bacterium | reverse complement strand
TGGCGTGATGTTGCTGTTGGCTTCAGTGCGAGCGAGCAACCTTAGTACAGCAGAAAAGAACGAGCTTCGTGATTTGATTTTTCTTTATACCAATGGTGGCAAAGAACAAACCGTCCGTCGCGCTCTCGAACAAAAAATCAGCTCACACGACATCAAACCTGTCGCCGTAAAGGTCTCTGTACGACCACTTCCGCCGCCACCAGCCATTGGCAAATACCGTGCCGCCCCAACATTCAGCGTCCCTACATTTACACAATCAGCAATGCCTGCCGCTCCCGCAGCTAAGCCGGCCTTTGCGGCTGATCCAATCTGGAAACATGAAGAAGTAAAGTCAGTTCCGGCTGATACGCTAAAGCCTATTGCTGTAGTGGAAGAGGTTTCACCGACACCGATACCAGCACCAATTCCTGTTTCAGTTCCAGAGCCTGTAGTGGTCGCCGCACAGCCAGTTACTGCACCTAAACTTGAATACGCTGATACTGACACATATCTACAACGTACTCGCGAAATTAAAGCCATCGTAAACGAAAAAGTTGGCAACCCAGTTAATCTCGTCGACATCAATAACGAAGTTGGCCGCGAATACATGGGTGCGCTCTTAGATGCGATGAAAAAGATTAATAGCGGTTCTTCTGCAGCTTCAGCGATGAAGCGTTTGGAAGAAGCGTACGCGGCGGTGGAAGTGGCGCTCAAAGAACACGGCGAAGCGCATATCGCTCCCTCACCAACACCGGTTTCTATACCAGTGTACGAACCTCAAGTAATAACACCATCACCGGAGCCGGTGTATCCAACCGCCGTTTCTGCCTACGAACAACCAGAACTAGAAGAGGAAGAAATGCCCGCACCCTTTCACTTCGAACCAGTTTCTTCACCAGTTGTTATTAATCGAGAGCCAGAGCCCGTGACTCCTCCTGCACCGGTCAGCTATCCCGCATACGAACCACCAGTAATGGCTCCGCCGCCTGCTCCAGTCCACCAAACGTTAGTCGAACCACCGCTAGGAACTCCAGCTCCGCCACCACCACAGCAAGACACCTACTTCTCGTCGATTGCTACATACGATGAAAAACCGCAAGCTGTTCAATCAGCTGCTATGCAAGCATCATCGCTCAAAGATACAACATCTGCCGGCGACCCACTTTTTTCTGCAGAAGTAGATGATGGAATGCAACAGCTTCTTTCAGAATGGTCTATCTATAAAAAGAGCGGACTCTTCGGCACCGGTCCAAAAGGTAGGGAACACCCACTCTTCAAGAAAATGGCTCCGTTGCAAATACCTCTCCTCCTCGCCGGACGCTTTGAGGGTGCTACGCAAGAGGTAAAGCAAAGCGTCACCGACTATATGAACGGCTGGCGTTACGAGCAAGGGCTTATCTACCAACAAGGCGAAACCTTCGAACACTATCTCCGTCGAGTTATCCGACACATCTTGGATTTGCAAAAAGCGAAATGACCATCATAATGAACAGCATGATTTCTCATCATGCTGTTTTGCTTAGTTCACAGGCACCACTGACACATTCCGTCGAAGGACTTTTTTCAGTGTCGCCAAGTGCGGAATATCGAATGCCACAATTTGCGATTGCCGATGTGCGGGCGCTGATTGCTACTGCGCACCGCCGTCCAGCCGGCGTTGCTCAGGAACAGTTGCTGCTCGTCGCCACCGAATTTATCACCGAAGAAGCCCAGCAAGCGCTACTAAAAATTATCGAAGAACCGCCAGTCTCGACACGTTTTGTTTTCATTATTCCTGAAGGCTACTCATTTTTACCAACCCTTGAGTCACGATTTGAACGACAGCAGTCATTCACTGATACTACGCCTTCGGAAACCTTCTCAGACTTTATGAAAGCGGGATACTCTGAGCGGCTGTCCCGGATTGAAGAATCAACTAAGAAAAAGGACCAGGTATGGCAAGCTGATATTAAAAGGGGACTAATGGAGTATCTGAAGACTACATCTCAAACATTATCTGCATCACAACTCAAAGAGCTCGAATATGTCCTCCGTCTCCTCCTTACTCGCGGCGCTTCAAATAAGTTCTTATTAGAGCATCTTGCGCTCACATTGCCAGCTTAAAATGAACGTAAAAAGATGCTACACTGACACACAATAAGCTTATAATTATGGATAGTACTGTTTCTGATAAATTAAAAGAGGTAAATGAATGGCTGCAAAAGGAATACTCAGGTATTCGTACAGGCCAGGCTAGCCCGATGCTGCTTGATGCCGTCAAGGTAGAGAGCTACGGTTCATATATGCCGATCAACCAAGTCGGTAGTGTCAATATTGAAGACGCTCGGACTTTGCGCATCAGTGTGTGGGATAAGAGTGCGGTCTCTGCTATCGAAAAAGCGATTCGCGAAGCGAATTTGGGGATTTCCACGGTTTCTGATTCTGACGGTGTCCGAGTTATTTTCCCCGAGCTTACCTCAGAGCGTCGCGTGCAACTCTCGAAGCTCGCCAAGTCGAAGCTCGAAGACGCTCGCATCTCTGTGCGCGCCGTCCGTGACGAAGTCATGAAGTCTCTTGATAAACAGCGAAAAGATGGCGACATCAGCGAAGATGAGAAGTTCACGCAAAAAGAAAAAGTCCAAGGTCAAGTCGACGCAACCAACCGTACCCTCGAAGCATTATTTGATAAAAAAGAAACTGAACTCCAAAAATAACTTATTACTATGTCGATTTTTATATTTCTTCTCGTTCTCTTTGTGTTGGTCCTCGTCCACGAGTGGGGACATTTTATTACTGCGAAAAAGACCGGTATGCGAGTGGATGAGTTTGCGATTGGCTTCCCACCGAAGATGTTTGGGGTGAAGAAAGGGGAAACCGAATACAACTTCAACCTGCTTCCGATCGGTGGGTATGTAAAAATCTATGGAGAAAACGCCGAGGAAGCAGAAAGTGCAGAGGGCGATAAAGATGCGCATCGAGCCTTTGGAGCCAAGCCTAAATGGGCACAGGCAATCGTGCTTCTGGCGGGTATCACGATGAATATTCTTTTTGCTTGGTTGCTTTTCACCATCACTCTTGCGGTCGGTGTCCCGACTGCGGTTGATGACTCTCATGCTACAGCTAGTGCTAAGTTGATGGTAGTCGGCACCCTGCCTAAGGCTCCCGCTGATGGAAAGCTTCCGGTCGGGGCTACAATCTTAAGAGCTAACGCTGGAGAGGACACACTGACGAAGCCAACACCAGCTACCTTTAGTGAATTTGTTACGGCACATGCACCGAGTGAAATTTCCGTTACGTATAGTCTTAAGGACTCCGAACATACTGTTGGCCTTACTCCAGTGACCGGTTTGGTGAGTGATAATCCAAGCAAGTACATCGTCGGAACATCTCTTTCTCTTGTTGAAATCAAGAAGCAGCCTATTCACTTAGCTGTCGTAGAAGGATTTAAAATGACCTGTCAAGGCATCTACAGCATTTCAGCTGGTCTTCTCTCATTGATTAAAGACTCAGTTGTGGGCAAGGCGGATTTCTCAGCTGTTGCAGGCCCTGTTGGTATCGTGGGAATGGTTGGTGATGCCGCGTCATATGGTCTCACTCCACTGCTTACCTTCACCGCCATCATCTCCCTTAATCTAGCCGTCATCAACCTTCTCCCGTTCCCAGCTCTCGATGGCGGACGCCTCGTCTTCGTACTTATTGAGGCTGTCACAAAGAAGCGTGTCCCAGCAAAATGGACTGGCTGGACGAATCTCGTCGGCTTCGTATTACTTATGGTACTAATGGCCGCCGTAACCTTCAACGACATTACGAGACTTCTATAAGCACCTATCTGCTTTGCTGCAGTTCAGTAAAATAATTTTAACGTACACCAAGTACGCCTCACATTATTTTCTTCCTGAGCCTCGCATCTTAGGCACTTCTAAAAGCCTCTTATTATTTGATATCATAGCTAAATGACAGAGAAGATAAAGACAATTGAAGGGTGTGAGGAGTTTTTTACTCTCAGACAGGCTACAGATGAAGATGTAGAATTTCTCTTTAATGTATCTACTCTCGCGATGAGACCCACAGTCTTGGAAATAAATCCAGACAGAGAATTTAATGAACAAGAGGAGTTTCAAAAATACAAAGAAAAATTTATAGCGTCTGAGGTAGAAATCATTAAGCACGAAGGGCAGGATGTGGGTCGTTTACGTGTAGTACGATCTGTTGATTCCATGTATGTCGGCGGCATTCAAATTCTGCCTGAATTTCAAGGTATAGGAATTGGCACAGCACTTTTTGAGAGTTTAATCCAAGAAGCGAACGAACTCGGGGTGCCAATTACCCTTGAAGTGCACGAGGTGAATCATGACGCTATCCGCTTTTACGAGAAGCTTGGTTTTAATGCCAGTGAAAAAGTAGGAAATCAGACCACAATGGTCTACTCGCCGTTTGTCAGCTGATGCATTAACGAACAACTTTAAAATGCAAGAAACTCTTCTGAATCACATCAAAGGAAAGTACAATCCTGATGCAATAATTTTGCATGGTTCACGAGCGCGCAATATGGCGCGGGAGCATAGCGACTGGGACTTTATCCTTATATATAACTCTAGTAGCAAGCACAGTAACGGTCGGGATTTTTTTGAAGGACAAAATATTGAGTTTTCTGTAGTGACGCTGCCGGTCTTGGATATTTTAGAAACCTTTTCCTATAAATTAAACAAAGCGATTGTGTTGTTTGAGCGGAAAAACGAAGGAACGTCTGTCTTAGTAAAGGCTCAAAAAATATACGCGCAGGGTGTGTATTGGTCAGACGAAAAAATAGCTGACCATAAATTATGGTTCCAAGGTCGTATTAATGGTATGCGTGATAATGTAAACCAACCAGAAATTTTCTACAAATATTTTTCAGATGTCTATTCCGGACTCTTTAACTATTGGTATTTTCTTATACAACACGCGTATTCAGAACCAATATATGTTGCAGTACACGAAATCGAAAATAAAGACCCTGCGTATATGTACCTTATATCTCAGTTCACTAGTTTCGAGAGCTCGCTGGATAAGAAAGTGGAACTAGCCGAAGAAATGAGAGACTTCCTTTTTTATTAGTTACGCCCTGTATCTCACACATTTTAAAAGAGCCTCACGGTAGTAAGGGTAAAATAAAAACCGCCTTCAACTTTGGAAGCCAAAGTCGTTGACGGTTTAGTTGCGAATGTTGACCATCGCTTCAAGGTCGAGCTCATCCGCTTTATCGAAGATTTTGCGGATGTGATTGCGATAAGCAAGATTTTCACCAAAGTCGAGGTCGACGTATGCCATGTAAATCGAGTAGATGTCTTCCTTGCTTCGGGTGAGACTGACCGCTTTGTTGAACAGTTTGGTGTCTTGTTCCGGCGTCACCACGCCGTCAACAGGTGCGAAGGATTTGAAAAGCACAAGACCCTCATCGAGAGTCTTGACCAATTCGATTGCCCGGTCAGCAGCTCGAATGATAGCGGAGTCCCGCTCTTCGACAGAGTCGAAATTCCACTCGCAGTCTCTTGCGAAGTACTTGCCGATGTCGTCGGGGGTGGCTGCAGAAGCCAACATTTTCTCAAAGTCTTCTTGATTAAGTTCCATCACGCCCTCCAGATTTGGTGCTTTAACATAATGGCATAATTATTATGTATGTCAATGTTTCTAAAATAAAATTCAAAGAAGTTTTAAAATCATGCTAAAATCAGGCTTATAAATTAGACATATGCGACAATCACAACTTTTTACTAAAACACGAAAAGAGGCGCCATCAGACGAGCTTGCGAAGAATGCGCAGCTGCTTATTCGTGCGGGGTATGTTTATAAGGTGATGGCTGGTGTGTATGCGTATACACCACTTGGACTTAAGGTGCTTGAAGCTATTAAGCAGATTGTACGCGAGGAGATGAATGCTGTGGGTGGACAGGAGCTTATTATGACGAGTCTGCAGTCACCAGAAGTGTGGCAGGGAACTGGTCGCTGGAGTGATGAAGCTGTCGATGTGTGGTTTAAGACCGCCCTGAAAGACGGAAGTGAGCTTGGTCTCGCGTGGTCACACGAAGAAGCAATCATGACCATGATGGCGCAGTTTGTGGGTAGTTACAAAGACTTGCCGATTAGTGTCTACCAATTCCAGACCAAGCTTCGCAATGAGCTTCGTGCCAAGAGCGGCATTATGCGTGGTCGTGAATTCGTGATGAAAGATATGTACTCACTTCACGCTTCAAAAGAAGATATGGATCAGTACTACGACAGAGTCATCGAGGCGTACAAGCGTATTTATGAGCGACTCGGTCTTGGTGATGATACATTCGTGACATTTGCCAGTGGAGGAGCGTTTACAAAGTTCAGTCATGAATTTCAAACCATTTGTGATGCTGGTGAAGATATTTTGTATGTAAACGCCGACAAGACAGTTGCCGTTAATGAGGAAGTGCTTGATGATGCGACTAAGGAAATCGGTATCTCCAAGGACGAACTTTCACCGATGAAAAGCGCTGAGGTAGGGAATATCTTTAAGTTTGGTACAGAGAAAGGTGAACAAATGAACGTGACTTTTAAAGATGCAGATGGCATCGATAAACCAATTTATCTCGCTTCGTATGGAGTCGGAATTACTCGCGTGATGGGAGTGTTGGTAGAAAAATTTGGTGACGACAAGGGACTTTCCTGGCCGGAAGCTGTCGCACCATTTAAGGTTCACTTGGTAGGACTCAATCTCGAAGATGGTGAAGTGAAAGACTGGGTCGAAGGTATCTATATGTCACTCAAGGACGCTGGTGTCGAAGTCCTCTTCGACGACCGTATCGAAACCCGCGCCGGAGAGAAGTTTTCCGACAGCGACCTCCTCGGCATGCCATACCGCATAGTAGCCAGCAAAAAAGGCCGCGAAGCCGGACAGTTTGAAGTAGTGACTCGCGCTACTGGCGAAGTCCGTCAACTCACTGAAGAGGAACTTTTCTCAGATTTTGAGGTTGAATAGTCATGAACGAAAGAACACCATCACCGATAGAACAATTTCCCACTGAAGGGGAAGTGGCGCGTTTAACAGAGCGTTTGGCGGAAGGGCGTGGACTCACTGAAACCAAAAGAATCGAAGATAGTTGGGGTCTTTCAAGGTTGATCTTCGAAGGAGTTGACGCAGAAGGAGATTGTATCTTGTATGATTACCGAAGAGGAGCAGTAGGTATGGACACCACTTTCTCAGCCGTCATTGATGTTATTTTCCACGATAAAGAGGGTACTCCTTGCAGTGGTTATAATATCGCAAACTTCGAGCAAGGTGCTTGGAAAATAAATAAGTAATTATGAAACTACTCCTTACATCAAATGGGTTATCAAACCCTTCAATAGCTTCAGCACTTTTTGAATTGGTAGGAAAGCCGGCGGCTGAAACTACGATTGCGTTTATTCCAACAGCCATGAATATTGGAAATGGTGACAAAGACTGGTTTGTTGATGATTTAGTGAATATTAAAAATCAGAATATTGCGTGTTTGGATATTGTCGATATTTCGGCTTTACCGATAGAAATTTGGCGACCGCGCTTGGAAGTCGCTGATGTGCTTTTCTTTTCCGGCGGCAATACGAGCCACCTTATGCGCTGGATTATTGAATCTGGATTGAAAGAATTATTGTCAGAGTTTTTAAAGACGAAAGTATGGGTTGGAATTAGCGCAGGAAGCATGGTTACTAATCCTACGCTGGCTTTAAGTAGTAACGACAAGAAAATCTATTACGAAGAAATCACTGGCTATAAAAGTGAAGAAGCCCTTGGATTTGTAAATTTCTATGTCCGCCCGCACTATAATTCTCCTCATTTTCCCGAGGCTAATAGCGAATTCTTGCAACAAATTGCCAAGAATATACCTGTGACCATTTACGCCTTAGATGACATGTCTGCTCTTAAGGTTGTTGATGGTGAAGTGGAAGTTGTAAGTGAAGGCGAGTTTTTAATCCTAAATTAAGGCAGAAATTCACAGTTTTGCCCCCATGGGCGGCTCGTAGTACAATAACGCCCACATGAACTTCTTTTCGCGACAGATAGGTGCGCTGCTTTCGGCGGTCTCAACGGATATTGCTATTGATTTAGGAACTGCCAACACTCTGGTATATGTAAAAGGAAAGGGGATTGTTCTCAATGAACCGACGATTGTTGCTATTAATAAAAAAACGGGACAGCTGGTGGCGGTCGGCAACGAAGCGAAAGTAATGCTTGGTCGAACGCCGGGACATATCGAAGTTATTCGTCCGCTGGTGGACGGGGTGATTTCTGACTTTGAGGTGACGGAGGAGATGTTGGCGTATTTGATTGGGAAAGTGCGGGGCGATGTGAAGACGTTGATTGCGCCCCGAGTACTCATTGGCGTACCGTGTGGGATTACCAACGTAGAGATGCGTGCAGCCCACGACGCAGCGAAGAACGCTGGCGCGCGCGATGTTTTCCTTATTGAAGAACCAATGGCAGCGGCTATTGGTGCGAAACTTCCGATCTCTAAGTCTGTCGGAAGTATGATTGTCGACATCGGCGGCGGCACAACCGACATTGCGGTCATTTCTCTTAGTGGTCTAGTCGTTTCAAAAAATCTTCGCGTCGCAGGCGACCATCTCAACGCTGCTATTTCTACCTACGTCCGCGACCAATTCAAGGTACATGTGGGCGAAAAGACAGTCGAAGACGCCAAGATAGCGCTCACCGCTATCGCCAATCAAGACGCTGACAATAAAAAGGAATTCGTCGTGCGCGGTCGAGACGTGGTGACGGGCTTGCCACGGGAAGTTGTCATTACTGATGCTGATGTGCGCGATGCGGTGGCCGGTCATATCGATACTATGGTCGAAGCTGTACGAGCGGTGCTAGAAGTCACTCCACCGGAAGTACTGGCGGATATTATGCAGAGAGGGATTCATCTCTCAGGCGGTGGAGCGCTCATTCCTGGGCTCTCAGCGCTTTTGGAGCATGCTCTGCAGGTTCCAGTCATTGTCGTACCAGACCCCTTACGTGCGGTCATTCGAGGAGCTGGTATTGTGGTCGAAGATCTCGATGCTTATAGTGAAATTCTTTTAGATCATGAAGGTTCGTTCACGACACAATTTTAGGGACGAGAAGCGTCGACGGATTGCTCGAGCTTTTTTGACGGCAGTTGTTGTTATTGGTGTTGGACTACTTTTACCGGCCATATTTACTTTTGCCGGCAGAATAGTGATGTATCCTGTCCATGCTACACAGCAGTGGTTTCATGAGTCGCAAGCGCGCTTGCCGATGTTCTTGAAGAGCCAAAACGACTTAGTTAATCAGATTACCGATCTCGAAAGTAAGCTCGCCGCTGCCGAAAGTACCGACCTGACCCAGCGCCGACTATACGAAGAAAACTTATGGTTTCGTGAATTATTAAGTAGTGATGGCAGTAAACGGATTGCGGCGGCGGTGGTAGCCAGGCCGAACGAAATGCCCTACGACCTGCTGCAAATCGACCGCGGCGAAGCTGATGGAATAAAAATTGGCGCGCCGGTGTATATCGGCGCCGACAATGTCGTAGGTGTTGTGTCGCAACTCGCTCCGCACTACGCGTTTGTCGAGCTCTTCACGACACCAGGCTTCACCGCCACCACCTTCATTAGTGGCGCCAACGTGGTCGCGACGCTCGAAGGGTATGGCGGCGGAGTGGCGCGCGTGAAAGTACCGCAAGGAGTAGCACTCAAAGTGGGAAATCTAGTGCATGTCCCTAGTATTGAGCCAGGAGTCTTTGGGCGAATTGAATACCTCGAAAACAAACCTTCTCAACCAGACCAGTACGGGTATATCACCTTACAAAAACCAATTGCTAATATCAATTACGTATCCGTGGCAACCGAAACAGTAACACCAGTAGCACCAGCCGTAATCGAAGAACGCATCAGTCGTATTCTAAAAGATGCCTTTGTTATCGACGTATCAAAACTCAATCTCGCGAGTACTACGATTGTGGCACCAACCTCTACTACACCATGAAATTTTTAGTCTCTCTTTTCCTGTATTTTGGCATTGCGCTTTTGGTGACCCAAAACCATTTGTGGTTGGCCGCTGCTGCAACAATATTATTTACCT
>JAYVWI010000032.1:0-8885 GCA_043786195.1 Minisyncoccota bacterium | reverse complement strand
CTCACCGCAGATGTCACCCTTAAACTTGATGGCGGTAGCAAAGAACGCGTCAGCCATTTTTTCGATGAGAATGGGAGTGGTTTTATTGGTGAAGTCTAGTAGCGGGTAGAAGTGGAAGTGACCATTGCCACCGTGACCATGGATAGCTGAGGTAACATTGAATTCTTTAAACAGTTTTTTGATTTGGATGAAGAACTTCGAGAGATTTTCTGGTGGGACAGTCATGTCTTCGAGGAATGCAGCAGGTCGCTTGGTTTTATCGATCATCTTCGAAAGCGTGTAGCTTGCTCGTCTGATTTGGAGATACATTTCTTTTTCAATCGGATTTGTAACAACCCGTGCTTTTACGATACGGTTACCAATATTTTTTGCAATAGTTTCAGCTGAATGCTTTTGAACGGTTTCTTCGTCAAGGGTAATGATGGCTGTAAACTCTGGAATTTTTCTTTTAAATCTCACATGATACGTCGTATACATGGACAGCATGACGCGATAGTAGGTCAGGCCTGAAAGTCGCTGTTTGAAGAAATCAGGATTTGAAAGGGCTATGTCAAAGGTTAGTGCATCAAAAATTTCGATGTTGATAGGATTGTACTTAAGCGCCTTAACCATACACTCCGCTGCCTCATTGAGGTCAAAAATCGGTACAATGAGCATCGTCGTGTTTTTTTGGATTGGGAGGGCACGCAGTGTCATGTTGGTGATAAGACCAATAGTGCCCATAGAACCACAGATAACACGAGTGAGATCAAACGTTCCATGACCTTTCTTGAAAGAAGCAACGCCTTCAGACATTACGCTCCAGAGTGAGTAGCCCGCGGTATTTTTCTTGGTCTTTGGTTTGTTACGGAGAATCTCACCTTCGTTCTTGGCGATGAGTCCGTAGATGTCTTGCGCAATACGAGCATACTCGTGCTTTTGTTTTATGAGCGCTTGAAATTCTTTGAGGTTGAGCGGCTTTACAGTATAGGTCTTGCCGTCTTTAAGGACGATGTCGAGTGACTCGACCCATTCGGCGCAGTGACCGTACCGAAGTGAGTCAGGGCCGGCTGCGTTGTTGGCCACTGCGCCCCCCACGGTACAGATGTCCTTGGAAGACGTGTATGGCGGCAGGTAGGCATCGTACTTCGCAAGAATTTTTTCCATGTCGCGCCACATGAGGCCTGGTTCGCAGGTGAAGGTTATCTTGTCTTTCTTTACTGTGACGTCGCCCATTTTATCAAGGTCGGTCATGTCGACAATGATAGAGTCCGTCAGCGAGCCACCGCCAAGACCAGTGCCAGCCGCACGTGGGGTGAGAGAAAGGGAAGAGAAGCGTTTCGTCTCTTTACCGATAGTTTTTACCAATACTTCCACATCGGCTTTGTGACGCGGACGGATCACGACTTGCGGACGGATAGAAAAAATACTTTCGTCAGTACTGTATTTATCGAGGAGTTCTTTCTTACTCGAAACTTCCCCATGAAAGCCCGCTTCGCGCAGCATTTTTTCCATCAAAAGGTGACCAAGCGGATTGCGCTTGATACCGGTATTGGTAGTCTGGATTTTTCGAGCAGCCATCGCTAAAGGCGCCTTTTTAGAATCTTTAAGCGCAATTTTACGCGGCGTCTTTTTTGTTGACGTACGGTTAATCTTAGGAACGACTACAGCCGTAGCTGAAGAACTTTTACTCATATACAAATAGTATACAACCACAAACATTTTTCATCACAAAAAACTTTCCACATATTGTGATGTAAAAATTTACAGATTACGCATTTGTGATATAAATGCCTTACGCAACAAGAGGAGTTTCTGCGATGACTGGTTCCTTTGCTCAATTAAATTCACTTCTTCACGAAGTGTGGCCGGCGGTCTCTAAAATCGACTGGACTGCCTATGGCGAAAAAATAGTCGCCTACGATGAGACTGGTGTTCCCAAATGCACCGGAATTATCGCGCATTTTGCTTCATCTGAACCGGTGGTCGGACAACAAACGCAGGTGTGCGGCTTTCTGCCGCGGCCGGAAAAGTCGGCACAGACAGTCGTCCGGAAGGTTCGGTTGCTTCAAGAGAATAAGCAGCATTCAGCCAGTCTTGAGCTACGCAATCCCAGCCAAGGTGACTGGGGCGGGGCGGTACGTTCTGAAGTGACACCTGGTCAGATATGTGCAGTGAGCGGTCTCCCGGAAATCGGCGACCACCTGTTGGTGCTCGAGATGATGCGTTGTCTGGGAATGCTGCCTCGTGAGGGATATTATCTGCACGGCGTTAATTCTCGCAGTTCCATCGTGAAGAATGCGTGCAAAGACGTCGGTATGATCGATGTTCAGTTTTGCGATCTTCATCGCCTCCTGGCGGACATCGTCAACGATTCGAGTTCCAGGCTCGGCTACATATGAAGCTCTCAGCCGAGCTTTTTTAAACTACCTGCCAGCAGGTAGTTTTTTTAAATGTAATTATCCCTGCAGTCCGTGCGTGACGAGAACCTTTATAGTATTCCAGTCAATTTTTGTTGGTTCGATAGAGTCGGGTGAGACACCTCCGTTGAGGAGAGAGTTGGTGGCAGGATCGTAGTACCAATTTGGAACTAGGTCGTGAGTAGCCGTAGCAAAGAGACTTTGTTCGTCGACCACTTCTATACCGCGTACAGTAGCTTCTTGCAGACGTATGAGCGCCATCGTGCGTGACAGATCAATTTTTGGATTTTGTTTGGTTAATATATTTACGTGGCCAGAGGATCGTCGTTGGACAATCACTCGGTAGTTTCCTCCGACGTTGGAACGTAGGTAGCCGGCGAGACCGACGTTATTTGAAGTTACAAAAGCGATTTTGGTATTTCGAGTAGGTTTGTGAATAGTCTCTGATGTTAAAAACCCGGTTTGTTTTAGACCTTCAACTAGTTTTGGTAATTCTACGTAGTGTTCATTGGTGGTGAAATAGTGAGCGTCAAGCAGTGGCAAGACAGCCTGCACAATTTTTTCAGCCTCTTTGGGTAACTGTTTATTGAGGCTCGCTATCAATCCTGATAGTCCAAAAGCGCGATCAAGCGGGTCGTTGGAGACAGTGCCCTTACCTTCGGTGTCGTCACGGCGAGCGTAGGCGATGAGGTTTCGAATCGCTGGATTATCTGAAATCTTCAAAGACGCAGCAACGAGCTCTGTCGCACAAGTATCTGACCCATGGTGGTCGAGTTCGCCACCACCGACATCAAGCAGTAATTTACCAGGTTCCGGAGTGGCTTTTGGCTCCACTATAATTGAAGCAGTTTTTACACCTGGGTATTTACTCTCACCAAATTTTTGCAACAAAAAAATCGCCACGATGGTATCAGGTTGCGGTCGGGTAGGGAGGACTATGTGAGTGATTGATTCCGACATGTTTGGTTATTATGGCACAAAATCTATTTTGACAAATACCCTATAAACATCACCAATGTAAAAGGCCAACCCGGAGTGCGGATTGGCCAGTTACTTGTTGAGGAATGTCGATTAGATCGACGAAACGATGATTGCCCCGTCCATGTTGGTCAGATGGCTCAGGTCGAAGACCCGATTGGTCCTGACCTTCATGGCCGTGTCGACCGCCGCCTGGTGGGTGGCAATCGCGAGCGTGTGGGTGACCGCCTGGTCGCCGGCATCTTCGAACTTCAGGTAATAGACCTGGAAGGTCTCCTTGCCGTTGCGGATGGTCTTTTCGCCGATCTTGGCCTTGACCTTGACGGTCGTGCCGGCAGCGTCCTCACCGAGAAAGCTGTTGATCAGAACGTAGCCGCCGTTGACGTGAGCCCGGAATTCCTGATAGGGAATCGCAGGCTTGTCGCCCTTGGCCGGGACTTCGCGAGCGATGAACTTGGCCGGGAGCGCGAACTCCACGATCATGTTATCGATGAGCGGCTGGTGGACTTTCTTGTTGTTGCCGACGCGAGTCTGGCGAACGCCGGTCTGCTCGTCGAAGCCTTCACGGAAGGATTGGCCCTGACGACGGATGTTGGGGGTATTCATGTGTTGTCTCCTCAGACAAGTTGTGATGAACGGATGTGCGGGTTTATTACTATTTAATAGTATACACCTAATTGCATTTTTGTCAAGCATTTAGGTCTCATATACCGGTAGTAATGATGGGGTATACTTATTCTTATGAATCCTGAACAAAACGTTGTATATACGGCCTTATTTGTTGTTGATAAGCAGCTACTGACCTCACTTTTTGAGCCTGCACACAAGGTGGTCTACGGACACCACTCAACGATTGCTTTTCAGCCCGGTTCTCTCGCCGGGATTGAAGTCGGAAAGAAGCAAATCCTCAAGATAATTGGCCGAGTGATTGATGAAAAAGGCGACGCACTATTGGTTGAAAATCTAAAATCTACCAACGAATTTCCTCACATTACACTTTCTATGGTAAAGGGAACTCCGCCTATGTATTCCAACGAAATGATAAAAAAGGCTGGAGCAGCTTACATCATTGAATATTTTAAAGAACCAACTGAAATTGACGTTGTGGAAGGGTATTTTGATGGAGAAAAAGCCGTCACAGCGCTCGAGTAGTAATATGCTATCCTTACAGCCATGACACAAGAGCGGGCTTTGGATATTTTGAAAACGGGGGCGAATGTTTTTCTCACAGGAGAGCCGGGGGCGGGGAAGACGCATGTGATTAATCAGTACATTGCTTGGCTGGAAGCGGCTGGCATGAAGGTGGCGGTGACAGCTTCGACCGGGATTGCGTCGACGCATATTGGTGGTATGACGATTCACTCGTGGAGTGGGCTGGGGATTCGTGATCAGCTCACTGCATATGATCTCGACCAGATTGGAACGAATGAAAAGATTGTGAAGCGCGCGAAAATGGCGCATGCGCTGATTATTGATGAGATTTCGATGCTTGATGGGAAGGTGCTTGATATGGTTGACCAAATCATGCGGACTGTCCGCCAAAAGCCGGAGGCTTTTGGCGGTATGCAGGTCGTCGTGGTCGGCGACTTCTTTCAGCTGCCGCCGGTAACTCGTAATGGCGACATGATGCGCTACGCTTTTGAGTCGCGTGCCTGGGACAATGCGAAGCCGCTCGTGTGCTACATTACCGAACAACATCGACAGGAAGATGAGTTGTTGCTTGGACTGCTCGGTTCGATTCGTCGTAATCAAATCGAGGAAGACCACTACACGCTTTTGCAAGAACAAACTGAAATTGCCTTTGAACACGTCGAGCCGACGAAGCTTTATACTCACAACGCTGACGTCGACGCGGTCAACAGTGCGAAGTTGGCGGAGCTACCAGCGCCGTCTCGGACTTTTAAGATGTCAGGTACCGGTCGCAAGCCAATGATTGAAGGATTGATGAAAAACTGTCTTTCGCCAGAATTTCTGTATTTAAAAGAAGATGCCCTCGTGATGTGTACGAAGAATAATTTTGAAGAAGGGTATGTAAACGGCACGCTCGCGCGGGTGGTTCGTTTTGAAGAAGGCTATCCGGTGATTGAGACGACCGATGGCGAAATGATCACGATGAAACCTACGACCTGGGAAATTGTCGAAGATAAAAAAGTCTTGGCTTCTATCGAGCAGCTGCCGCTGCGTCTGGCGTGGGCGATTACGGTGCATAAGAGTCAGGGGATGTCGCTTGATGCGGCGGAGATTGACCTTTCTAAGGCGTTTGTGTACGGACAAGGCTATGTGGCACTCTCGCGAGTGCGGAGTCTTGATGGGCTCAAAGTGCTCGGTATGCATCCCAATGCCTTGCAGGTAGATCCGAAGGTGGTAATGCAAGATAAACGTTTCCATGAACAGTCAGACTTGGCCGAAGATGCCTTTGCAGAAATGGAAGATAAAGAAGTCGACGAGATGCACGAGCGCTTTGTTGTTGCCAACGGTGGAAAGATTCCCAGACCGGAAGATATTGGGGTGAATAAAAGAACGTCATTCGAACGAGTGCAAAAGGAAAGTACCTATGCGATGACAAAAATGTTTTTGAAGGAAAGGAAGTCAATCGCTGCGATTGTTAAAGAACGCAGTGTGGTGGAATCTACAGTATGGAGTCATATAGAGAAGTTGGCTGCTGATGGTGATATTACGATGGGTGATCTAAAGCACCTCGAACCAAAGACAGGTTGGGGAGATATATCTAGTGCCCTCTATACCGCGATAGAAAAGCACGGTAGTGAAAGGCTTAAAGCACTCTATGAGGAGACGGGAGAAAAGTTTGACTACAGTTTAATCCGTCTGGCAAGAGTCGAATATCAGCTTGAAAACGCTGCGGCGTCGTTTTAAGTGGGTACATGTAACGAAATGACTATTTTTTCGTATTATACTTATGGCATATCAGTCGCGTGCTGGTGGTTTATAGGGTTTTAAAATTAGTTCAATAGATTATGAAGAAAATTATTATTGGTGCAGCGTTTTGTACACTCGCAGCACTTGGTGGCTCTCAGGCCGCGTTTGCTGAAACAGTAACAACAACATCGGAAGCTACGCTAACCTCAGCCAAGCCGTCTTTGTCGGACATGATGGCACAGATCCAGCAACTCATGAAGTTGATTGCTGATTTGAAAGCAAAGTTGACGGACGCACAAGGACAAATTCAAGTTCTCGCTCATGACCTGGGTATCGGAGCGAAGGGTGACGATGTGCTTAAGGCGCAGGAATTACTCGCTTCTGACCCATCAATCTTCCACGTAAAGCCGACCGGATTTTTCGGTCCTCTTACTGAAGAAGCAATCAAGAAGTTCCAGGCCCAGTATAATCTTCCAGTAACTGGAAAGCTTGACGAGGCAACTCGAGAAGCTATGAAAGAACTCCGAAGTGAAAACAAGGACGGTAAGGTACCTCCTGGTTTTATCAAATCAAAGGAAGTGCACGATAAGATTAAAGCTCGTCTACAAGAAAAATGGGGTGACTGTATCTGGGGTGACAAGTTTAAGGCTTCAGACTGTATGAAGGGTCATGAGGATAAGGAAGACAATGACCTTGAGACGAATGATGATGATAGCGCCTCATCTACCAAAGAGCACGGAGATCGGGTGCGCGGCGAAAGACCACACGCCTCGTCTTCTCGAGAATTTGCGGCCAGTACCACTACTCCAAATGCTTCTTCAACCAAGTCGCACGATGGTAAGGGGCATGCTTCGTCAACAGTTATTGCTGCTAAAGCAACACAAAAAATTGCTGAAGCGAAGACTGCAATCAGCAAGCTGTCGGCCAGTATTGCTTCAACAAGCGCAAGTTCAACTGATAAGAAGATGAAAGAAGCGCAAAAACGACTTAAGATGGCAAATAATAAGCTTGCAGAAGCAAAAGCAAAATTTGCTGAAAAGAAATATCCAGCTGCTATTGAAAAAGCCAACCAGGCTATCAAGGCAGCAGGAAAGCCTTTTAAAAAAGCGATGAAGGAGACCCTCAAGACTTCAACTTCAGGCGGAAGTCAATAAAAAACTAGTTTCTACGATGAAAAGCGTCCGGCAAAGCCGGACGCTTTTGTGTTGTGTTACTATAAAGAGATATGAATAAAACCTATACACAATACGCTGATTACACTAAGCCCTGGTTTTCACCACCACCTTGGATATTTGGTCCGGTGTGGTCTGTGCTTTATATTCTTATCGCTATCAGTTTTGGCTGGGTGTTTGTTAAGGTGTATCAAGGGCAGATTCCTAAAATCGTCGCACTACCATTTGTGCTCAACCTTTTGGCTAACTTTTCGTTTACGCCGGTGCAGTTTGGTTTAAATAATCTTCCTTTGGCATCACTAGTTATTTTGATTGTCCTACTTACTCTTCCGTGGGCAATGTGGGCTATCTGGCCGTATGCACCTTGGGTTACCTATATGCAGATTCCATATCTACTGTGGGCTTCGTTTGCAACTGTGTTGCAACTCTCAGTGACATATCTCAACCAGTAATCATGTTTTTTGGGAAGCGAAGACGAGTGGTGCGTAAGCGGGCGACGACAGTGACGAAGCACTACCTGCAGCACAAGGAAGAGGCGCGCGAGCTTGCGCTCGTGCGCCTGCAGCACTACAACCAATTCTACAATTTCACCTGGAACCGCATCGCCATCCGCAACCAGCGACGCTGCTGGGGAAGTTGCTCCGTCAAGAAAAATCTCAACTTCAACTACAAAATAACGTTTCTTCCACCGCGTCTGTGTGACTACATTATCGTTCATGAGCTGTGTCACTTACAAGAGATGAACCATGGTCAGAAATTCTGGGACTTGCTGGAAGAGCAGGTGCCCGACTACAAAGAGCGCCTACGTGAGCTGCGAGCGATAGACAGAGCAGGACATAAAATGTTGATTGCATGAGTATTATCACTGTGAAGAAACTCCACTTGGTATTTTTGCTTCTTGTGCTTTGTTCAGGTTTCGCGCCAACGGCTTTGGCAGAGCAGCCAGTGGTGACTCCCGAACCTGTAGCGTATGTATTTGGTAGTGACGAGTGTGTATTCTGTAAAGATGAAGTTCGTTGGTTGTTTAACGAGGGGATTAGTTTTCAGTATCTAAATACAAGCAGTAGTACTCAAGCAAAAGATGTATACGTTGCTTTGCTTGAAAAGCATGGTATCTATCCGATCTTCCCACTGACAATAATCGGGCCAGAAGTAGTTGTTGGATATGAAAAAGATCAGACGACGGGTCGTGATATTAAAGCTGCTGTTTTGAAAGCTAAAAAATCAGACATAGTGACCGTTGATGATCATCTTTTGAAAGCACCGGTAATGACCTTAAAAAAAGCTGAGCAGTGTGAAGGGTTGGCCTGCGACACAACGAATCTTCAAACAATTTCACCAGTACCGTTTTTGGGCTTGGTAAACCTTCATGAGATATCGAAGGTTAAGGTGGCTTTGTGTCTTGGGTTTGTCACGATACCTCGACTCTTGAGCGTTGGCTGGATTTTTATATCTTTGG
>JAYVWI010000031.1:0-4926 GCA_043786195.1 Minisyncoccota bacterium | reverse complement strand
GGTTTGTGGCTTCACGCCATCTTCAGCTGAGACGAGGAGAATAGCCACATCAGCCACGTCTGCACCACGCAGACGCATTTTCTGGAAAGCTTCGTGTCCAGGAGTGTCGAGGAAGGTGATGGTTTCATCAGCACCATCCTTGGTCTTATGCTTTACCACGTACGCTGAAAGGTGCTGGGTGATACCACCTGCTTCCTTATCGACGACATTACTCTTACGAATAGTATCGAGCAAAGTCGACTTCCCGTGGTCGATGTGACCCATAATAACCACGACTGGCGGTCGTTTGATGATGTTTTCTCCTTTGATTTTCTTTGGCATATATAGTGTGCGGCAGTATAGCAGAGATTTACAGAAATGACACCCCGTGTCATGATTTCAGAACTTTATGGATATATTTAAAAAGTCGCGAGTTTATTTGGATTATGCAGCTGCCACTCCGCTCTCGAAGGCTGCATTTTTAGCTATGACGCCGTTTTTGGTGGGGAACTTTGGTAATGCGAGCGCTATTCACGAAGAAGGAGTAGTGGCGCGCAAGGCGGTTGAAGAGGCGCGAGAACGAGTGGCACAAGCAGTGCAGGTGCGACCGGAGTTCGTTACCTTCACCAGTGGCGGCACCGAATCAAACAACATTGCCATTGTCGGAACAATCGAACATCTCTTTTGCCAAGGCCGGTCCTTGGCAGATATGGAGGTGATAACTACGGAGATTGAGCATCCTTCGGTGATGGAGACTATGAGGGCACTGGAGAAACGAGGGGTGGTGGTGAAGTATGTTCCTGTCGATGGTGAGGGGTTTGTGAAGACTGAAGAATTACAGAAACTTCTTTCTGATAAGACAGTTTTGTTTTCGGTAGCGTATGCCAATAGTGAGATTGGAGTGGTACAAAAAGTGCATGCGATTAAGAAGTCTCTCGATGCGGCGGAGAAGAAGTTTGGGACGAAGATTATGTTTCATCTGGATGCGGCGCAGGCACCGCTATGGCTTTCGTGTCGGTTTGACGCCTTGCATGCGGACTTGCTCGCGCTTGATGTGGGTAAGTGTAACGGACCGAAAGGAATGGGAGTGCTAGTGCGGAGTCGTCGCGCGATAGTGAAGTCTACGCTCTTTGGCGGTGGGCAGGAAAGTGGACTGCGACCAGGGACAGAGAATGTGGCTGGAATGGTGGGGGCAAGTGTGGCACTAGACGAAGCACAGAAGAATTTTAAAACTCGGGCGGAAAATGTAGCGAAGGTGCGCGATGCGGGGATTGAACATTTGCTTAAAGAAATTCCGTTGGCGATCTTGAATGGCCCGACTGGTGACGAGCGCCTAGCCAACAATATAAATATTTCCATTCCAGGGCTCGATACTGAGTTTGCGACGGTAGTGCTCGATAAACATGGCTTTGCGGTGAGTACCAAGTCGGCGTGTGCGGGAGCGGGCGGGGGAGAGAGTACGGTAGTGCAAACCATCTCCAGTGACCCCGCCCGCTCCCGCTCTACTCTCCGCCTTTCCCTCTCCCCAGACACCTCCTTCCAAAATCTCAAAGACCTCACGAAAGTACTCAAAAACCATATAGAAAAGATGTCTACTTTGACTAACGTGTAGTTTTGTTGCAATATAAGTGTGAATGTCGCGTAGTAATTGAGTGTCGGACTTATACCGCTGTGGACAACCGCTAGACCAAAAGACACGTGACATAATTAATTTGAATTTATTCCAAGAAAATCATAAGTATGCCTAATTTTCACAATTTCACTTCCAAGGCTAAAGAGGCAATCCGTAAGGCACATGAGCTGGCGATTGAGCGTGGGCAAAACCACGTCAGTCCAAATCACCTTTTGACCTCACTCGCACTCCAAGACGAAAGTATTGTGATTGCTCTGCTTGATCGACTCGATATTGATATCGTGGCTTTTACTGATTTACTCCTTGAATCCCTCGAAACCCCCGAAGTACAAAATACTATTTCACAGTCATATCAGCTATACCTCACTCCTGAGCTAGCCAAAGCTTTGGAATTTTCAGTTACCTACGCCGAACAGCTTGGCGACGCGTACGTCGGAGTCGAACACCTCTTTGTAGCGATTCTTGAAACTCCGGGTTCGGCGATTGATGTTATTCAACGCACTGGTTTGCAGAAGACTCGCGTACAAGAAGTAATCAAAGAAATGCGTGATCATAACGTGACTGACGCTCAATCACCAAAGAAACACCGAACCCTTTCAAAATACACACGCAATCTCACGAAGTTGGCACAAGAAAATAAAATCGACCCAGTGATTGGTCGCGATGCCGAAATTCAGCGCGTGATTCAGATCCTCTCTCGTCGTACTAAGAACAATCCTGTGCTTATTGGTGAAGCCGGCGTAGGAAAGACGGCGATTGCGGAAGGTTTGGCGCAACAAATCGTCCTTGGACAAGTACCGATGTCGGTGAAGAATAAAGAAATCCTTTCGCTCGACCTCGGACTGCTCGTTGCCGGGACAAAATTCCGTGGTGAGTTTGAAGAGCGTCTCAAGGCAGTGATGAAAGAAGTGGAAAATGCCGCTGGACAAATTATTCTCTTTATCGACGAACTCCATACTATCGTGGGGGCTGGGCAAGCGGATGGATCGATGGATGCTTCCAATATGCTAAAGCCGGCACTCGCGCGCGGAGAAATCCGTGTGATTGGTGCTACGACTTTGAAAGAATATCAAAAGCATATCGAACGCGACCCAGCGCTTACACGCCGTTTTCAGCCGGTGTATGTGAATGAACCATCGCCGGAGGATACGGTGGCGATCTTGCGCGGGTTGGCTGAGAAGTACGAACTTTTCCACGGCGTACGCATTACTGATGACGCTATCTTGGCGGCAGTAAACCTCTCTTCACGCTACATCACCGACCGTTTCTTGCCTGACAAAGCCGTCGATCTGATTGATGAAGCAGCGTCGGCACTGCGTATCTCACTTGAGAATAAGCCGGAAGAACTGGTGCTCGCAGACCGCGCCGTTCGACGATTTGAAATTGAAAAAGAAGCCCTGAAGAAGGAGCTTCAAATTACCGTAAATAAAAAGAAAGTAAAAGATAGACTTAAAGAAATCGACGCCGAAATCGGTGAACTACGTGAGAAGACGGCTGTGCTTGAAACTAAGTGGATGAATGAAAAAGAAGCTCTTGATGCTATTGGTGAACTGAAGAAGGAACTGGAAGAACTACGCAATGAAGCGGAGTCTGCGGAAGCAACAGCTGACCTTATCCGTGCGGCAGAAATCCGCTACGACGCGATTCCTTCAGCGGAGAAAGAGCTCGATGAACAACAGAAGCGACTAAAGAAACTTCAACGTGGTAGTCGACTTCTCAAGGAAGAAGTGTCGGAAGAAGATATCGCAATGGTGGTGTCTCTTTGGACTGGTATTCCAGTGTCGCGCATGCTCGAAGCGGAAGTACAGAAGCTCTCTCGGATGGATGAGGTGCTCAAGAAGCATGTGGTGGGGCAGGATCACGCAGTAAAGCTCGTAGCAGACGCCATCAAGCGCTCAAGGGCTGGTATTTCAGACCCAAACCGTCCAATTGGTTCATTCCTCTTTCTTGGTCCAACTGGAGTCGGAAAGACCGAGCTTTCGCGAGCGGTCGCAGAATTTATGTTTAACGACCCAGAGTCTTTGATTCGTGTCGACATGTCCGAATACATGGAGAAGCATTCAGTCTCGAGAATTATCGGTTCTCCGCCGGGCTATGTTGGACACGATGAAGGCGGCGGTTTGACGGAAAAGATTCGTCGTCGTCCGTACGCGGTCATTCTACTTGATGAAGTCGAGAAGGCGCATCCTGAAGTGTTCAACGTTCTTCTTCAAGTCCTTGATTCAGGACACCTCACTGACGCGAAGGGTCGCAAGGTGAACTTCAAGAATACTGTCATCATTATGACTTCGAACATCGGCTCAGAGCATATCGCTCGGATGTCGAGCTTTGGATTTACCGCCGACCATGGCGAAGGTGCTCAGTATATTCAAGCGAAGGACAAAGTACTTGAAAGTCTCAAGCATTTCTTCCGCCCAGAATTCCTCAACCGACTGGACGAAATAATTACCTTCGACCTCCTCACTCCAGAAGTGATTGCGGACATTGTTGAGATCCAAATGGCGGATGTTATCAAGCGCCTCTCTAAGAAGGAAATTAAACTTTCAGTGTCTGAGGAAGTGATGAAGTATATTGCTAAGGAAGGGTATGATCCGAAGTTTGGTGCTCGTCCGCTACGTCGTGTCATCCAGAACAAGATACTTACACCAGTCGCCAATATGATGGTGGGTGAAGGAATGATGCAGGGTGGTACGGTCAAGGTGACGATGAAAAATGACGTACTTAACTTTGAAATCAAGAAAATTTCACGCGTAAAAGCAGATGGCTCTGTTGTTCAAAAGAAAATTGCAGCAAAGAAACGGATTGAAAAAGAAACAGTGACCGCCTAAGGGAAAATACCACTCGTACATGAGTGGTGTTTTGATATAAAAAAACAGCACATAGTCTTGGAAGCTGACTTTGGATAGTCATCTTCCAAGCACCATGGCTGCTAGAGCTGCTTATACAGTGCCCAGAGGACAGTGTATGGGTTGAAGGTGGCGAATTGCCAGTAGTTGATCGAAACTTGTCCGACGAAGTCGCGCTCAGGGCTGCGTTTTTTTGCCGCAGCAGCGAGCAAAAGTTCGTGGAGCGTGATGTTGCCGAAACTGTTGGCTTTTGCGACAAATGCCGCCTGGTTCACTCCTTCTGCCATCGGAAAGATCTTGACGACGTCGGCAGGGGATCCTGCTGTCAGTCCTTTGAGCGTATCCAACATGGATGCCGCGTCGGTAGTATGTGTCATGTGTTTGCTCCTGTGATGACAGGTATATTATACACTAATAATTAGTATTGTCAATTTTAGGGTACCCAATAAAAAGCGGCGGGTCTTTCAG
>JAYVWI010000030.1:0-7121 GCA_043786195.1 Minisyncoccota bacterium | reverse complement strand
TCTGATGGCGGTTACAAACGTCAGTTGGTCTTCTACGCGCTGCTCTTGTCGCTTCACGACGATGAACGCTACCTCTGTCGCGAAGGAGTATTGTCTTTCGTCGAGTCAGATGGGAAGGGTGGTATTAAGGAAGAATCTTTTATGATTACTAACGAAGAGGTTGGAGATTTGAAACAGACAATTATTGCTGCAGCAAAAGAAATTATAAGCGGTGCATTCTTGAGCCAGATATGCACAGACGAAGAGTCGGATTACTTTGAGCTCATCAAACGCTGGCAGACACCATAAAAAAGTCCCCTCAGCAGAGGGGACTTTTTTATGGTGTCGTTTTTACTGCGTAGTGGAAGCCGTGGTTTTTTCTTCTGGAGTGATACCACCCTCAAGTTGATTGATGAGGTTCTTCAAAATTCCTTTTACGGTATCGTAGGATTGGCCTCCGTTTACCACAGCTTGTTCGTTGCCAACTACTATCACTGTGTAAGGAGTACCTCGAGCGCCGATGTTGAAGGCTTCGGTCGCACTAGCTTTCACTGCTTCAGCCATTTTTCCGCTCTCTAGACAGCTTGTGAAGTCTTCCTTTTTTACGCCAATCTGCTCCGCATAGTCAGGCAATTTCACCATGTTAGTTTGTTCGTCGAGTGCTCGTTCTTCAAACACTAAGTCAGTAAATTTCCAAAAAGTATCGTTGCCGTTTAGTGAACCTACACAAAGTGCGGCTTCACTAATTTTGGGTGCATTTGGGTGGAGTTGTGCAATCGGGAATTGTCGGTATACCCACGCGACTTTTCCAGTAGTCCCGAGCTCATCCATGACTTGGTTAAGTACTTCGTGGTACTTCTTACAAAACGGACAATCATAATCAGAATACTCAATCATGAGAATCGGTGCGTTTGGATTTCCACGTATATAGTCCGTGGCATCGACAGGACGCGGGGTGCCAGTGAGTTGCGGAGTAGAAGTGGCAGAGTCAGCGACAACCGGAGACGACTTTCCTCTTTCACTAGTAAAGAAAATAGCGACGGCAATAAAGGCAAAACCGACAACGATAGCTATTGGGATAGCTGGATTGCTCTTCTGGGTAGTGAGAGGTTCCATGATGTTTGTGTGGTAACGATTAACTATTTTGTAATAATCAAAAGTATAGCATATGGGGCTTATGGTATACTGCGCCTATATGCAAATGATTGACGCGGTACTTCTGGGTGTAATACAGGGAGTGACCGAATTTCTACCGCTCTCATCTTTAGGTCACCTGGTTTTGGTGCGACAATGGCTCTCTATTGACGCAATAAACGCTTTGGCGTTTGACGCCGTACTTCATTTTACAATTGCTGGCGTTGCATTAATTTACTTCTGGCCAGATATTTGGACGTTACTACAGTCTGTATTGCGTAAATTGAGTCGTCTGCCCGTAAACCAAAAAGACATTACACTCTTCAACGCGCTTATTTTGGGTAGTCTTCCAGGTATTATTACCGGAACACTCCTTTTGCCATATGTTGAAAGTAACTACAGTTCAGCTGGACTGATTGCGGCGATGTTGCTTCTATCCTCAATTTTTTTGATGTTCGTGGAGTGGCGATATTATCTAAGACCGAGTCATGAGGGTATTTCGGTGAAACGAGGCTGGATGATTGGTCTATTCCAAGTGCTCTCCATGATTCCTGGTTTTCCCCAAACTGGCGCTATGATCGCCGGAGGGATGCAGATTGGGCTGTCTCGTTATGACGCTGCTCGGTTTTCTTTTATGCTTATCATTCCTATCTCACTGGGAGTTGGGACTCATAAAATTATTGGAGTGCTCAAGTCCAGTGAGATGGTGTCGTGGGGAATGATTGCTATTGGTGCAGGTATCGCCGCGATAGTATCATTCTTTTTCATTCACTTTTTCTTGTCGTTTATTAAGCGACAGACACTTTGGCCTTTCATCTGGTACAACGTCATTCTGGCCGCACTGGTAGCGTACGTGAATCTAATTTCTTAAAAGAGTGAGTGGGTCATTGTAGCGCTGCTCTCGATTTCTTCCCAGTGTGCGGTATCAAGAACAATTTCTCGGTTGCGAGCGCCGTCCTTAAATTTCACGTGACCGTTCTTCCGAGCGTATTCAAAGACTTGCTTTGTGACTTTCACATCTTGCTCGCAGTATTTCATGATTTCCTTTATCTTGCCTTCGCGCCACCAGCGGACGGCCTGCAGGCCGTCCGCTGACTTCTTCGCTCCAATGGTGGCCTGAGCCACACTATCAAGTCGCAAACGTCGACCTAAAGAAATTTTAATATCTTCAAGCAAGTCGATGCTCTTTATTTGTGTCAGGTCGCCCGGGTAATATTTATTTAAAAGGGGAATATCAAAATGGTTGCTGTTGTACCCGACAAGTGCATCAGCCCGCTCAATAATCGGCCAGAGCTTATCAATTTCGTCGACGGTAACTGTCGTATATTTGTCTGTTTCGCTGTCATACACAGACCCCACCGAAATATCAAGCATAGCCGGGTCGCTTGACCCCACCTCCTGAAAAAGGTTCTGCGTTTCCAAGTCAAACACCACATATCGCATAGTGGGCAGATTGTAGCATATCAGTGAAAAAACCGCCCAGAGGGATCTGGTCGGTTTTGTTCTACTACAGGGTCTTTGTAAGCTCTGAGATTGTACCGGTAGATCCGCCGCCAGTTTGCAGGTTTTTTAAGGTGTAAAAGTCGTTATAGACCTCATCTTCCCCGACAACAATAAAGTATGTAGAGCCATCTGATGCTGCATCGCTGATTTTCTTGCCGATTTTTTTTGTGCCTATGTCGGTTGCGACCGAGATGCCGGTGTCGCGTATCTGCTTAGCAACCTTCTGTGCAGCCAGATTATGCTCATTATCAGTTGGGATGACAGTTACGGTTGGTCCGTTTTTTGCGAGTCCTTCTGGTAGTAACTTGTGTGTCTCGAGAAAATCGCGCATGGTGACGTCGCCGAAGCCGAAGCCAATCCCGGGGATGGCCACTTCTCCAAACATTGCGGTGAGGTTGTCGTAGCGTCCGCCGCCGAGTAGGGAGCGGTTGTTTTCTCCCGAAACGTCTTTGAATTCAAAGATGGTGCCGGTGTAATAGTCGAAGCCGCGGGCGAGGCTTCGGTTGAAGACGACGTTGGTGATACCGAGTTCTGCAAGACCAACTACGACGTCAGTTTGCTCGTCGCTGTTGTCGAGCATCATGATAATTTCTTCGACCAAAAGTCCTTCACCAACAATGGCTTTGAGTTCAGTGCGGTATGTCTGAGCTTCGATTTTATCACGCCGGTCGTTGAGGCGGGTGATGGCGGGAATTTGTGCTTCCTTTATGCCAAGAGCCTGATAGAGACGATACATCATTGCACGGTCATTGACTTGAATCTCAAACATTTCTGGCGTTGCACCAAAATTAATTAGGCACTGATACGCCAGCGCGATGATTTCGACGTCGGAGGTGTAATCGGTGGTGCCGAAAATGTCGCAGTTGAGTTGCCAGTGTTCACGGAGGCGGCCGCGTTGCATCCGTTCGTAGCGGAAAAGATTGGGAATGGAATACCAGCGTAATGGGAAAGAAAGCTCACGGCGTTTGCTAGCCACCATCCGCGCTACCGTCGGTGTCATCTCAGGGCGAAGTGTCACCTCACGGTCGCCGCGGTCGGTGAAGGTGTAGGTTTGTTCGTTCACCATTTCTTCATTAGCAGCGCCTTTAGCTTTGTAGAGGTCTGATGGTTCTAGAATCGACGCATCATAGCGTTCAAAACCAAAACTTTCGGCAGTCCTAGCCCATATATTAAAAATATACTGTTGCACAGCAGCGTCAGCGGGATAAAAGTCACGGACGCCCTTATAGGCATCAGTCGAGAGGTGTTTGTTGCTCATAGAGAGATTGTAGGGGAATTAGGCTTTATTTTCAAGCTAGACTCACCAAAGTGAGTGAGTTTCGTTTGGTGAAGTAGACGAAGAAAAACGACGTTACTAGGGATGCATGTGAACTACCGCGAGTCTGTCGTCCATCGCTTTTTGGATGACAGCTTGGAGTTGGTCGGGATTGGGCATTCCATTTGATTCAAAGTTACTCTCTTCTTCGCCTGCGGTCTGTGCTTTGAGTGTGCCAAAATTAAAGAACGTTTGAATGACACCCTTGATTGAGAATTCAATATCTTGCATG
This sequence comes from Minisyncoccota bacterium, assembly GCA_043786195.1. Taxonomy (GTDB): domain Bacteria; phylum Patescibacteriota; class Minisyncoccia; order Phycocordibacterales; family UBA918; genus OLB19. The sequence continues at coordinate 2,958 of JAYVWI010000030.1, read as the reverse complement.
CGCTCAAGTCGGAAAATACCAACGTTGCGATTGAAGAAACTCACTTGCTCGACCGCAATCAAGCGTCGGTCTGTGATTACCCAAAGATCAAGATAATATTTAGTCCAGACAACAAATCCGCTAAGTGTAGCAAGGAGCAACCAGCCAGAAATTACAAAAGCAATTTCAGAAGGATACTTATCAAGGTGCAGTTCAAAAAAACCAAATGCGCTGGGAAGGTTAAGAATCACGGTAAGAAACATCACTGGCAATATAGCAAACAATGCTGCACCGATGAGCTGAGTGGTAATTACAAACCAGTGCTTACGCACAACTTTTAATACTTCTTCATCTTCTTCTAAATCGAGTTTTTCGAGTAACATAAATATTTAAAAAATGAGTGCGCTGGTCGCCATCACAATAATAAGCGGAAGAGTTATCGCTAGATATGCGACATAGGTGATAGTGATTGCTTTTACATCGTCTGCGTATGAACTCCAGTGATAGTAGAGTACGGCTGTAAAGATGGCATAAAAACCAAGAATGATATAAAAGATAAACGGCAACGCCATGTGAACTGTAAAGAGTGGTGCAAAGGCAAGCTTTGGTAATGCAAGAGCGGGGGCTGAATCCATATGGTATTTATTGTAGCACTAAGACAGAGTAGCGTTGCACCCCGTATTGGTCTTTGTGGGTATCACAGATGAATTTGTGCTCGCGGGCGATGTTGCGTATAGCTTCTGATTGTTCAGGTTCGTGTTCGATCCAGAGCTGGCCGTGGCGCTCCAGATGCTTGGGCGCTTGTTCTATTAGAGTAGTAATAACTTCCATACCGCCTTCGCCACCAAAGAGGGCGATGTATGGTTCATTTTTTATCACCGACTCATCTGCTCGCTCCAGTGTTGCGTCGATGTATGGTGGATTGCAGACAATATATTGGTACGTGCCAGAGAAGGCTTCAAAGAGGTTGCTGTGGTAGAGGTGAGTGCGAGTCTTGTCGATGCTGTTCCCATCAAGATTTTTTGTAATGGTGGGGAGGTGGCGTTCGTCAATTTCGGAGAAGTCGACAATAGCGTCAGGAATCGCCTTCGCAATAGCGACACCAATACAGCCAGAGCCGGCACAAAGGTCAAGGACGCGGAGCTGCTCAGCTCCGGGAGTGTTTTCTAAGTCACGGGCGGGGTAGTTGGTCTTGATATCTGCTATGACTGCCTCAGTCCAGTATTCGGTCTCAGGGCGGGGGATAAGGGGCTTCGAGTCGAGGTAGATAGTGGTGTCTAGGAAAGGGACGTGCCCGATGAGAAAGCCTAAGGGCTCACCGAGCGCCAGCCGCTTACAATCAGCGAAAAAAGCGTCGTTTTTTTCACCACTATACTTCTCCTCCAAAAGCCATTCAATGTCTTGACTCATCAAATAACTATGCTCCCATAATAAAAAAAGTCAATACGTGAGTGGTTTGCTATAATGTCGCCATGTCTACTCCAATGTTAGAAATTAAAAATTTACGAAAGGTCTACGGTTCAGGTAAAACTGAAAAAGTCGCTGTCGATGATATTTCACTGACCGTTGAACGAGGCGCGTTTTATGGGCTACTTGGCCCCAACGGTGCTGGGAAAAGTACTACTATCCACTGTATTACTGGTATTGCACAGCCGACTTCGGGGCAGATACTTATCGATGGTGTTGATGTGGTAAAAGACTATAAGCTGGCACGCACTAAGGTAGGTCTTTCGCCACAGGAGTTCAACGTTGATATTTTTTCTACACCAGAACAATTGATGGACTTTATGGGCGGGTATTACGCCATTCCGATGGATATCCGCACGGAGCGCATTGATGACTTGATCAAACGATTTGATCTAGAGGAACATCGCGCCGTGAAATTTCAGAAGCTTTCTGGCGGGCTCAAACGCCGCGCTATGCTCGGTCGGGCTCTCGTCCATACGCCAGACCTCCTTATTCTTGATGAGCCTACCGCCGGCGTGGACGTCGAACAACGCCGCGACCTGTGGGCATACCTAAAAGAGATGAACGATCGTGGCAAGACAATTATCCTCACCTCACACTACCTTGAAGAGATTCAGTATCTCTGTAACGAAATCGCGATTATCAATAATGGCCGTATCGTCTCGCAGGGAACGAAAGAAGAATTTATGAGTGGCGGTAAGTCGGTCGAAGAACGCTATCTAGAAATTACTCGCGAGGATAATGCGTCACAAAAATAATATGCATACTAATTGGATTGGGCTTTATACAATGTTCCGCCGCGAAGTGAAACGGACGATGCGCGTGGTGGTGCAGACACTTCTCGCGCCGGTTATTTCCGCCGCACTTTACCTCTTTATCTTCGGAACAGTCATCGGGACCAAGATTCAAGATTTTGCGGGCGTGCCATATATCTCTTTTGTGTTCCCTGGTATCTTGATGCTCTCGATTGTTAACGCGTCGTTTGCCAGTGCCTCATCAAACCTCTACTTCATGCGCTTCACTCGCGGGATTGAAGAAATGTTGATTGCACCGTTCTCATACTTCGAGATGTTGGTGGGCTTTGTCGGTAGCGCGATTGTCCGCTCACTCATGGTGGCATTCCTCATTCTAGCCGTCGGAGTACTCTTTGGAGCAGTATCGCTGGTAAATCCACTGGCCTTTGTCTTCTACATCTCAGCAATTTCTGCCATCTTCGCGATGCTTGGAATCATCGTCGCACTCTGGGCCGAAGGCTTCGAACAGCTCACCGTCATCAATACCTTCGTGATTACACCACTGACATATCTCGGCGGCGTCTTTTATTCCGTGACGTTCTTGCCACCACTGGCTGCTACCATTACTCGTTTCAATCCCTTCTTCTACTTTGCCAGTGGCGTGCGAAGTTCAATGATTGGGTACACGGAAGCAAATACATACGTAGGACTAGCCATCATCCTCACCTTAGTGGTTGGGCTAGGTGCACTCCTGACGCATTTATTCAAGATTGGGTGG
>JAYVWI010000029.1:0-6851 GCA_043786195.1 Minisyncoccota bacterium | reverse complement strand
CATCAGTAAACTGAAAAAAGACACCAGCAAGAAGCCCTAGTAGCGTGAGAGTCGTAAGGAATGCATTACGCTTCACTTCCTGTCTTTCTGCCTCAATCTCATCAAACATCTTCTGAGCAATAGTGTCCATATAGAGCTATTTTAGCGCGAAAAACTTGAATTTAAAAGGTATTAAAAAACGCGTCAACTCACTTGGAAGTGTGTTGGCGCGTATAATCAGGAACTTAGGGCTTATCTGCCCTGCTTGGCCGGAGGTGCCGTCCGCTTGACCTGCGCCCCACCGGGTGAGGACATGTCGAGCGAGAGATCGCGCGCGGTCTTGGTCATCAGCAGGTCGATCAGAGCACTGCCGCCATTTATCTGACCTGCGTTGTTGCCGCCCATCACAATGCTCGGAACCCAAGCACCCTGATAGCTGGAGATTGCAAACGCATACTTCTCGTTGACATACCTCCAAGCATCGAGCTTCTGCCCAAGCGCGCCATCAGCTTGCATGATCAGGCGCCTTTTTTGAGCTTCACCTTCACCGAGCAGAATGTCGCGCGTCCTGGTGAAGCCAGCAGCTTCGGATTCCAGTCTTGCGACATCACGACCCTTTTCGGCGACGGTAACTGCCGCCGCCTTGACCGCTTCTTCGCGTGCCCGAGCAGTAGCCACCATCGCTTCGCCGTTCTTGGTGGCGGTGACAGCATCCTGCTCGGCCTTGCGTGCATTGGCAATGGCTGTTTGAACTGCCGCTGCCGCCGTCTGCTGCGATTGGATCTGCTTTTCGACGACTTCGTCGTAGTCGAGGCTGGCAATGCTCAGGTTTGAGGTGGTCATACCAAACGGAGCTAGGACGGAGTTTTCGCTTCGCAGGTATTGACCATTCGGCCCCTTGACGATCTCGACGACAATCGTCGTCTTTGATGCGCCCGAGAGTGCGTCCGCCGCGGTGACCTCGCGCTGTGTAGTCCGGTAAACACCGTGACCAACCTGGTCTTCGATGTATTCGATCAGCGAGTTCCGTTTTTCAGCGTAGCTCTCCTTCGAGGACATCAGCGGCCCGGACATGTAGATCGACTTGTCGACGACCGTCTTGACCAGGCTCGCTTGCACCGCTTCTTGACTGCCGTACCGGCGATGAAGCTCGCGTATTTTCCTGTGGTCGAGGGGGAGTTCGTATTGGATGCTCCCCTTCATGACCGCGTGCGCGCCGTCGTTGAAGCGAATCTTCGAGTCGAAGTCATACTGACTGCGCAGGTCGTAGGTCGTGACCTTGCCGAATCCTTGCCATTTCGGGCCTGGATCCGTATAGACATCGAGATCACCACCGATGCTCTGGATGACGACGATTTCGCCGGCACCGACATTTTCGACCATCGAGCCGATTGCCCAGATACCGGCAATCAAGCCGACACCGAGCAAAAGACCACTGCCGGCCAAACGGCGGGGATTGAAACGAGAAAGACTGCTCTCGGTATTCATGGGAATCACTCCTAGTTTGTGCGCTTTTTGCGCGGGGGTTTGCGGATATCCGCGATTCTTTGCTCGAGATCAGCCTCGTCCACTTCTTCGTGGGCTTTGGCCATTTCAGCCTCGAGCAGACGCTTCCGACGGAAGATCGGAAACATCGGTCGTGTGGTCGCGTATGGGATGACCATCTGGGTTACTAAAGTCCAGATGAACACGGCTACCAACACAAGCTCGAACATACGGACGAACATGCCCTTTTCTCCTTGCTAGAGTTGTGGAAGAGCGTACTCAATTCGTGCCTTTCCTCAAGGAAGATAACATATTTTATACAAAAGTCAATAGATTTGTGACCCAGACCTAGACAATAATCGAAGAGGGTCTCTTGTGGCCTAGAACTATATTCTGTGGACTCTAGCGGACTTGAACCGCTCGCCTCTTCCATGCCATGGAAGCGCTCTACCGGATGAGCTAAGAGCCCAAGTTTATCTTGGTGCGCCATATTATACGGAAATAGGTGAGTTTGTAAAAGTAGGTACGAAAAACCGATGCCTAAGGCATCGGTTTTTTAGTCATCACGCAATAGTCCTAGCGACTGTCCTTTCCTGTTTCAATGAACCGAACACATTGTCCTTGATTCTTGAAACCATACTTCTTCCAACCGTTACTCATACAGTCTTCCTTTTTAGAAACTTCAGAAAGACCCGCGTGCCAGTATGTAGAATAGCTTGCAGCATCAGGACCGTAGTTATATGCGTTTAGGATTACTGCATTGAACTGGGTTGTGCCATCAAGCGGGACAACACCAACTTCTGTACCATTAATTTTAAGGTGAATCCCCGTATCAGTTATGTTGATGTAGAGAGAAGCCCATTGATTAAATGAATACGCAGTTGAAACATTTACCCATCCGTCGTTTGTCCAGTAACGCCATCCAGTTGAATCGTCAGAGCGTTTGGTAGAGAACTCGATAATCGGGTAAGCAGTGATTGCATTAGTACCATCGGCTGCTACACCCCAGAGTCCTGAGCGAACGGATTTTCCTTGCCAGTCTCCGTCGACATACATGTCAACTCCAAGTTCTTTCCCGTAACTTCCCTGCTTTTGAATTCCTTCAGTGTAATAGAAACGGTCAAGGCTTGAAGATCTATTATCTTTGTCGATACTCATTTTTAGAACATCTGTTCGTCCAGAAAAACTTGATAGTGACTGAACTCCTCCAGACGGAAATGTTCTGTCGGCTGTCCATGTTGAGATTTCAGCTGTTGTGAATGGGCTCAGATAAGTGGCAGCAAGCGCACTAAATGGTGCGGCAAATACTGCTAGAACTGAAAAAGCAGCTATAGCTCCAAATGAGATTTTTTGAGTAATATGTTTCATAGTGATAAGCGTTACGTTTATAAGATATGTTATATAATTTGTATATACCAATCTGTTAATAATACACTCGACTAAGTGTCTGTACACAAAACCGACACCCATGGTGCCGGTTTCTAAGGCTGTTATCGGCTATCCTTTCCTGTTTCAATGAATCGAACACATTGTCCTTGATTCTTGAAATGATATCCTTCCCAACGTCCCTTCTTGCAATCATCTTTTGTAGATGGGGATGTCGGTGCCGGATGAATGAAGCTTCCAGCTGGCATGGTGAATGTTTGGCAGTTTGAGTCAGAAGTACCTAATACAGATCCGTCTGGAGCGATTGCTCCAGCAAGATTATATACAGAGCCTGCTTGGGTGCCAGTGTAGGTGATGACCATAGACACTGTATCGCCGGATACAGAACCTGTGAGATTCCAGGTGTAACTAGTGACGGGGTCATAGGTGCCAGTACCAGTAAGAGTCCCGTCTGGAGCTTGGTTAATGGTGTTGATTGTATGATCATATTCGCCTCCTCCACATATAAAAGCGATATGAGAAGGTGCGGTTGCTTGCCATGTGGTCACAGCAGCAAACGAAGTAAACGGTAGCATTAATGCGCTCAGTGCGGCGAAGCTTGCCATTACTCCAAATGAGATTTTTTGAGTAATACGTTTCATAACTTTAAAGGGTTATTGAATAAACTTTGCCGATATACATTGCGTGCACATACATCGAAATCTAATGATACACCTATAAAATTATCTGTATAGAAAAAACGACCACGCAGAGGTCGTTTTTCTCTAAAATAGTGTTTTAAATAAGAATCGTTGCGTGGTTGTTACTTAGTTCTAGGGTACCTGCTTTGAGAGTGAAAGTCTCGATTGAACCGTCAACCTTTTTGACCCGCACTTCCCCACTTCTTAGCGGTGAGATGATTGATTCGTGTCCCGCTAAGAGTTCCATGTCGCCACCGGCGCCTGGTACTGCTACAGAGGTAACTTCCCCGTCAAAGACTGGGCCGTCGATGCGAGCAATCGTTAATTTAAGTAATCTTTGTGACATATATAATTTTGTAGTTACTTGCGTCCAGCAATTTGCTCTAGGAAAGGAGCAAATTGGGACGTAAATTCGAAATAGTCGCTACGCTCGTTTTCTTATTCAACCTCATCAATACCTCCTTTCATGTAGAACTGCTGTTCGTTTTTATCGTCATGCTTTCCATCAAGGATTTCACCGAAGCCGCGGATTGTGTCTTCGAGCTTTACGTATTTTCCAGGTGCGCCGGTGAATACTTCTGCTACTGAGAATGGTTGAGACATGTAGCGTTGGATCTTTCGTGCACGGTACACTGTCTGCTTGTCTTCTTCTGAGAGTTCCTCAATACCAAGAATAGCAATGATGTCTTGGAGATCTTTGTAGCGCTGAAGTACTAGCTTTACACCTTGAGCTACACGGTAGTGTTCTTCACCAACGATAGTTGGGTCAAGCGCAGTGGAGTTACTTTCTAGTGGGTCAATCGCTGGGTAGATACCGAGGGATGCGAGTTGACGCGATAGTACCACTGTGGAGTCGAGGTGAGAGAAAGTGGTCGCTGGAGCTGGGTCAGTAAGGTCGTCAGCAGGCACGTAAACGGCCTGTACTGAGGTAATAGAGCCTTTATTGGTGGATGTGATACGTTCCTGCATTTTACCCATTTCTTCAGCTAAAGTCGGCTGGTAGCCCACCGCTGAAGACACACGTCCGAGAAGTGATGATACTTCCTGTCCAGCTTGAGTAAAGCGGAAAACGTTGTCCATGAAGAAGAGTACATCCTTTCCTCCGAGGTCACGAAGTGACTCAGCCATGGTAAGACCAGTGAGTCCCACACGGGCACGAGCACCAGGAACTTCGTTCATCTGTCCAAACACAAGTGCTGTTTTATCAAGCACGCCAGAGTCTTTCATTTCGTGGTAGAGGTCGTTTCCTTCACGCACTCGTTCGCCGACTCCTGCAAATACTGAGTAACCACCGTGGTTGGTCGCCACATTGTTGATGAGCTCCTGGATGAGCACAGTCTTCCCTACACCAGCTCCTCCGAAAAGTCCTACCTTTCCTCCCTTGATGAACGGGGCGAGCAAGTCAACTGACTTGATACCGGTTTCGAAGACTTCAGTCTTTGTTGATTGATCCTTGAATGCAGGTGCATCTTGGTGAATCCCGCGCATTTCTACGCCAGAGAGTGGGGCGCCACCGTCGAGGGTTTCGCCAAGAACATTGAAGAGGCGTCCAAGTGCCACTTCTCCCACAGGAACAGAAATTGCCGCACCGGTGTCGGTGACAGTCAGTCCACGCTCAAGCCCTTGCGTATCTTGCATCGCAATAGTGCGTACACGATCAAGGCCAATATGCTGGGCCACCTCAAGCGTAAGAGTCGAGTCACCATTCTGAACCTTAAGTGCATTAAGGAGCGCTGGCACTTTGCCACTTTCAAAGTGAACGTCAACGATAGGGCCGATAATTTGTGTGATTGTTCCTGTGTTCATAATAATTTTGTAAGGTTTATAACTTGGACGCGGTGTAATACCGAGCAATGAGAGTCAAATATTTTTGGCGCTCATTGCCGAGTACTACTTTTTGAATCGGCGTATGATTTCTTGGATGACGAGCATCACGAGGACGGCGAGGAAGATTTCGTAGATGGTTCTTTGTGAAGAAGTAAGAGTTGAGTATTTTTTAAGAAGAAAATCAATCGCAGTAATAAGCACAACGTACCCGGCAACTTCTTTTATAAACCCGATGACTTTGTTTCCTTGAAACATACTTATTTCATTGCTTCGACACCAGCGGTGATTTCTGATACTTCCGCCGTAATCGCGGCTTGGCGCTTCATGTTGTATTTAATCGTAAGTGACTTCACCATTTCTTTTGATTTGTCCGTAGCGTTCTTCATGGCGACCATGCGCGCTGAGTGTTCACTCGCCTTGCTTTCGACTAATGCGTGATAAAACATTACCTGCACGAGCTGCGGCAAGAGCACATTCAAAACTTCTTCCGGCGATGGCTCCACTTTGTATGGAGCAAAAACATCAGCTTCGGCGCGGTCAGTACTAAACTTCCCAGCCTTAGGCTTGATGCCGCGCATCACGTCGTTGATTTCGCTTGTGATAACGGGAAGTACTTGGCGCATGACCGGCATTTGCTCAAAAGTTGAAATAAAGTTTTGATAGATAACTACTACCTTTTGGTATTTTCCAGTCCGGAAAGCTCCAAGGGCTTTTGTCGACATGTCGTATACATCTTCTAGTGTCACACTGTCGCTCAGGTTGGTGTAAGAACCGAGAACTGTTTTCTTTTCGCGTGAAGCGAATTCTACTGCCTTGCGGCCGACGGCGATAACGTCAACTACAACATTCTCCACAAAGAGATGTTCGGCTTGCTTAAGCACCGCACTGTTCACACTTCCAGCCAAACCTTTGTCACTGGTGACAATCACAGCCAGTACAGCACCCTCGGTGCGGACAGTGGTTAGTGGATGCTGCATACCGTGGTCGGCCTTAGCCAGACGGCCAAGAATACGCAATGCAGCGTGCACATACGGCCTACCAAGAAATGCCCTCTCCTGACTTTTGCGCATTTTCACCGCCGAAACCGACTCCATCGCCTTGGTAACTTGGCCGGTTTTCTTAGTTGAAATTATTTTGTTTTTAATTTGTTTGAGCGCCATAGTGCGTTAGTTATGCGAGGGTTTGTTTGAAGTCTTTGATGGCTGTATTGATCTTGGCTACTACTTCATCGGTGAGTTCGCGACCTGTTTCAATCGTATCGAAAATGTCCTTACGGTCACGTTCGATGAATGAAAGAAAGTTGTCTTCAGTCTTTCGTACATCGGCTACTGGCACGACACTGTACATACCAGCGTTCGCTGCGTAGATAGATACTACTTGCTTGTAGAACGGCATTGGGTTGTTTTGCGGTTGCTTGAGGAGCTCGACATAGCGACGACCTGACTCGATACGAGCCTTAGTGTCCTCATCGAGATCAGAGGCAAACTGCATGAA
>JAYVWI010000028.1:0-15463 GCA_043786195.1 Minisyncoccota bacterium | reverse complement strand
CTTCCTCTTCAGCCTGCTTGCGCTTCCCTGCTTCAGCCAGTGCCAGTAGTGATTCATCCGGTAGTTGGAGTAGCTCCATAGCCCTTTTCTCCATATATTCGTGGGTATTTTTAGTGCTATCCTCCAAAGCCTCCTCCAAAAGTGCGTGTAACACGTACCCTAAGCGCTTCCCCGGCTTCTCGTCCGTCAGTTCCATAATCCGGTCACCGCTTATCTTAAGCATCTTTACCGATATTGGGTCGCGCAGCGCCTCGTCCACCATCGCCTTATATTTACGGAAGCGAAACGGCTGCTCCTTCGGTCGGCCAGTTCCAATCCGGTCACAAACGCGCAAATTAAGCAGATCTTCAATATGTTCTTCACCTATCCGCACAATAGTCCGACGGACGGCGGCTAAGGTGATTAGCTCGGGGTCAGAAAAAAACATGTGCCAACGAACAAGATTTTCTACCGTATCAATAGTTTCACGCGGAAGCTTGAGTCGTTCAAGAATACTCTTAGTCATGCGAGCACCCACCACTTCGTGGCCAAAGAAGGTGTAGTGCTTGTTTTTGCCACCAATCCGTCGAGTCGCAGGCTTACCGATATCGTGAAACAAAGCCGCTAGACGTAGGTGTTCCAGGAAGCCTTTGTCGGCCGCGGCTTGGAGGGTTCTAATATTGTGCTCAAAGACATCAAAGGCGTGAATGCCGCTTTGATCACAACCAATTCCAGCTTTAAATTCAGGGATAAATTGCTCAAGAAGACCTAGTTTTTCAAGGAAAATCACTCCCTGCATTGGTTCGGGTGAGTTTATAACACGGAGAAACTCGGCCGCTACTCGCTCGATAGAAATGCGTTGTAAAAGAAGGTTATTTTCATTAATAGCGGTCATGGTAGCCGGGTCAAGCACAAAGCCAAGCTCGGCTGCGAGACGTACGCCACGCATCATACGCAGCGCATCTTCGTTGAAACGTTCGTGCGCATCTCCTACTGTCTTGAGTCGCTTGGCGACCAGGTCGTCCATTCCACCATAATGATCCACGAGTACTCCAGTCTTTGGGCGGTACGCGAGCGCATTTATCGTGAAATCACGTCGAGCCAAGTCTTCGTCCAGTGAAACACCAAAAGTAACGCTATCAGGCCGCCGCAAGTCCGTGTAACCACTTTCACTACGGTATGGAGTGATCTCAATGACTTGCAGGGTAGGGTCTTCGTCTTCGGTTTTGACGCCGATAGTCCCAAAGTCGTTATTCGCATAGTGTTCCACAAATAATGCCTGGATTTGCTCAGGATGGGCATCAGTAGTGAGATCCCAGTCCTTCGGAGTTTTGTTCCGGAGTAAGTCACGGACACACCCCCCTACCAAATACGCCTCAAAGCCAGCGTTTTCTAAAGTCTCAGCGGTTTGCCGCACTACGAGCGGGATATCAGTATTAGTAATTTTCACCATAATATTCTAACAGAAAAAGGCCAGAAGATATTTTCCTTATCTGTTCAGCAAAGTACGCATGTGAAATGTCATTTGTGGTCACGAATCACTAGGTATATTAGTTCGCTCTGCTCCTAATCTACCAAGTGTTCTCGACCCCGCCTCGGCTGTTTTTAGCTCTAGGAAGGAGCAGAAAACCTGCCTACGGCTTGCACAGAGGCCCGAAAGCAAAGCAGTTTGCTTTCTAAAAGAAAAAGTGCTGGCCGAAAGGCCAGCGCTTTTTCTTTTACCTCTGTGCACCCACCAGGACTCGAACCTAGGACGACTGTTCCGAAGACAGTAATGATATCCACTTCACCATGGGTGCAACGCGTAGCATCATACGGTGAAATTAAGGCTTTTGCAACGATTAAGCACTGCATGTACCATGTAGATATGGAACTTTCTGAGAGAATTATTAAAAAATTTGAAGACGAGGGGTTTGCTTCAGTGTATGAATGGCAAGATAAAGTTGGAACTGTTTACGAAGAACACTTACACCAAGGCAAGGTCTCGCTTTTTGTCACAGACGGCTCGATTACATTTGATTTCGAAGGTGTGAAGAAAGAAGTGAAAGCAAACGAACGCTTGGATATAGCTCCCCAGAAGTTGCACTCAGCGATTGTTGGTCTACAAGGCTGGATTGTGATTGTTGGAGAAGAAATTGAAGGCGACTCGTAAAAAGAGCCTTATCGTATTGACTTTTTTCTAAAAATGTGATATTAAATTAAACGGATTGTTTGTTGAAATCCTCCACCCTCCTGAAAGGAAGACCATGCCTAGCATTGATATCAAGCAAGTGCCAGCTCTGGCCAAGCAGTTTCGTGATTATATGGACCAATTCAGCACTATGCTGGTTGGCCGCGATCACGAGCTGATGTTGCTCCGCTACGCGCTCGTGCAGCGCGAACATATCCTCCTCTTTGGCCCTCCGGGCACCAGCAAAACGCAGATCAGCGATCTCGTCTTTGCCGGTATCGAAGGCGGCACGACGTTTGCCATCGAAATGTCGAAGTTTATGGCTGAAGACGCCCTCTTCGGCCCGTACGACGTGAAAGCCATGCGGGAAGAAGGAACCCTTCGTCACCGTATCGAAGGGATGATGCCGGAAGCACAGCTGGTGCGGGTCGGCGAATTCCTCGACGCAAACGAAGCGGTACTTCGCTCGATGCTCGGAGTCCTCAATGAGCGACGAATGATTCGCGGTGTGCAGAAATACCAGACTCCCCTGCTCACGGCGTTTGCCGATACGAATATCGATCCGGGCGAATATCTCCGCCGCAGTCCCAATGCCTGGGCGGTGATTGACCGGATCCTGTTTCTCAGCCGACTCAGCTATCTCTCGGATCCGGCCGATATCGGTGAAATGGTGAACCGCTTCCAAAGTGGCCAACTCTCAAAGCCGAAGACGACCATTCCGATTGATGTGATTATCCAGCTTTCGAGCTTGATCGTCACTCCTCCGGGTCTTATCACGGATCCGTCCATTTCCCTCACCTACGGTAAGGCAGTGGCGGAATACCGGGTTGCTCGGGCGGCACTCACTGACGAAGAAAAGACAGCGTTCATTCTGCCTGAAATCTCCGACCGCCGGGTCGTAAAAGGCAGTCAAATGCTCGAAGCCGAAGCGGTGATTCAGGGGCGACTCCACGTCTTCGTGGAAGACCTCCTGGCTGCCCGGTGGGTGCTTTGCACCAGTGAGGTCGAACGCGAGCTGTGGGTTTCGATCGCGCAGAAGTATATCGAAGAACACAAGGCGCGTCAGGACGCGCAGTTGGTAAATAGCCAGGGTATCGCCCTGACCGCTATTGCTGATCAGCTCGAAAAGGACGTCGTGGGTGCCACCAATGGCGCCGCGGTGCAGGTGCTAAGTGTGCTGTGGGGGCAATTCCAGACCATCGCCCCGACTGACCCTGAAGTGGAAAAAATCCACCAGGAACTCAAGACTCGTTTCTCGGAAGTGAAGCAGCTGGTGGCGCAACGTGCGGTGCAGGCTGTCGGTCTCGATGATTCAATCGGTTCGTAAGGAGGGGTGTTATGTTTACAGCATTAGCGCTCCTTGGCGCCGCGGCAGCTGCCGCGGCGATGATGTGGCTGCTGTCCCGTTCGCGGCATAAGCAGCAACAGAACCAACCACCTCTTCCGTCCGGAAAAACGGAAGAGGATCCGCAAGAAACACCAGCGGATAAGCAGAAACGGATTCAGCACGAGGCGCGCAAGAGCCAACTGATTGAAGACATCGCTGCTCGAATAAAGTTCTCCACCGCGCCGGTGGTCCTTAGTCAGGTAAAGGTGGGAGAAGAACTTGTTCCCTCCCCCTTCCCGGCTGATGATATCGGCGTTCGGAGAATAGGAAACTTCGCTGAGCTTCCGAGAATGCTCCCGGGCTTCCAGGTGGCCGAAGACGATGTTTTCTATGGTCAGTTGGCTAGTGGGCAGGTGCTTGTCACAGAGCATTTGGTCCGGGCTGACATCATCGACGATGTTGTCGGAAGGCCGGTCAACATGCTGGTCGTTCTCCAGGATGTTTCCGGGAGTATGGAAGAGTTCGGCCGCATTGGCTGGGCGTTGTCACTCAACCGGAAGCTCATTTCCCGGGCACGCTTGGGGGATGCCGTTTTCTGGCTGAGAAGCTTTAGTGACAGTTTGGGGCCTTGGCAGCGCGCGAGCACTTCGGAAGCTTACGTTAAGCTCGAGAAGATGCTGTCCGAATACCTCAGCGTTGGTGGCGGAACGGCGCTCGACAACGCGTTACGTTCAGCCTTCGAGGCAATGGCGGGTGACGAAATTACCTGCCGGAAGCTGGTGCTTATCACCGACGGCACCCAAAACGTTGATGTGCAACACGCAAAAAAGAAGCTTAGCGAGCTTCAGATCGAGTTGCACATTGTCTGTATTGGTAAGGATAATCAGAGCTTGCGCTCTATTGCCCACCACTACGACCTGTTCCCCGATTGAGACATTGAGGACGAATACCCGAGCATGCAGTCTGACTGCATGCTCTTTTTTATACCCAAAGTGCTATTCGAAACATATGAAAATAGTATATAATATACGAGTCATATGGTTCGAGATGAAGCAAAATTTGAACAAGCACTCTCCTTCCGCAAGCGAGGTTTTACCTTAGAAGAGATCGCAAGGATATGTGATGTGTCTAAGTCGACTGTCTCAAAATGGTTGAAAAATAACGCTATTTCAGCTGAAATCACGAAGCAAAACAAGCGTCGTGCTGGACAAGGAAACGCCAAGCGCCTGCAGCTGATGAGTAAGACCCGCACTAAAGAAAGACAACATCGCTACACAGAAGTCGTGCAGTCCGCCGAAGTGGAGTTTAAACATTATAAAAAGAACCCACTTTTTATCGCCGGATTGATCGTCTACAGTTCTGTCGGTGATCTGACTGATGAGCGAACTATTCGCCTCACCACAGCCCGCACAGTAGCTCATAAGACATTTATTTCCTTTGCAGTAGAGTATTTAGGGGTATCAAAGAATAAAATCAAATTGTGGCTCCTTTTGTACCCTGATCACAATGAGGAAGCTTGTATGAAAAAGTGGCATAAGGCCACCACCCTTCCGTATGCTCAGTTTCACAAGAATCAGATTATAAAGAGTAACCCCAAGCGCAAGACGTTGCATCATGGCGTAGGAAATACTATAATCGGCAGCACAGTTTTGAAGCATAAACTTATCCGTTGGATTGAGCTAATGCAGAAAGAACTGACAATTTCATAATGCGGCCATGGTTAAGTGGTATAACGGGTCCTTGCCAAGGATCAGTCGGGGTTTCGATTACCCCTGGCCGCACAAAGCATAAAAAAAGACCGTTTCATATGAAACGGTCTTTTTGTTTGATTTTGTAAGAATCTAAGATCTGAAACGTATATGGTTATGGAGAGTTTTACAGTAACTGGTCACATTTCAGGAGTTTACGTCATGAGTGCCAATGAAGTCGTTCTATATCAGGACGAAAGGCAGGGAATCTCTACGGTAACAGTCAAAGATATGTTGGAGCGTGCAAAATCGTTGCAACTAAAGCATGCGGGTTTCGCTGAAATGGAGAATTTACTAGCTCATCCAGAATCAGCCCCAAGTACCCTTACCGACAAGCCCGAAAACGGCCAGCGCGTAGCACTTCTTTTTTGTGACGTTATAGTCACTCACGGTAATGGAAGTCAGTACGTACCAGCCCTAATCAGGGGAAGCGCTGTTCGCTTGGAGGCTGAAAAATATTGGCTTGCTGATCCACTACCCGCGACGTTCTACGTGGCACTGCTTCATTAGCTTGCAATATATAAATAGCCTGCGCGGAAATGTGCGGGCTTTATTATTGGGGGATAAGTCTGTGGATAGGTGGATAAAGGACAAATTTTGCGACATTCGCTCTTTTGTCCTTTATAAGTTCATTGTTTATAGGGTGTTCTGGGATCCCATACTTCCCTGCTATAATTTCACACGAAACACGTTCTACATGAAACAAGCTGATAAAAAAGGTCAAAAGAATAGAGTAGGTTCTTTTGGTGAAGATATTTCCGCTAAGTACTTAAAGCGTCTTGGGCATACTGTTTTAGATACAAATTATCTTAAAAAATGGGGTGAAATTGATATTGTGTCACGTGAAACACTAGAAAATAAGCATATAATTCATTTTGTAGAAGTTAAAACAGTTTCATATGAAACTAAACACGACCTCGAGAAAGCTGTTTCATATGGAACTTGGCGTCCCGAAGAGAATGTTCACCCAGCTAAGATTCAAAAGTTACACCGAGCCATTGAGAGTTGGCTGATGGAACATCATGCAGATTCTGATTGGCAAATTGACGTTTTAGCAGTTCGCTTGGTTATCAGTGAGAAGTACTCCACGATAAAGTATCTGCCAAATATAATAATCGGTTAGTTTCATATGAAACACTAAGAAAACGTACCACGTGAAACGTATTTACCTGCAGATATAGAAAAGGCCTTGATTTCAAGGTCTTTTCTATAATGTCGGGAAGCCGGGAATCGAACCCGGACCACACGGTCCCAAACCGCGTACACTACCACTATGCTACATCCCGAGCGAGAAGATAAATAGGAAAGTTTACTTTCATATTTAAGATTCGAGCGAGGGCTGGAAGCTTTTGCTTACATCCCGATGATGTTAACTTGCTTACCAAAACCGACTTGGGACACTTTGCTTGCCACACACGAGGCCGAACGAAGGTACATCCCACGAACTCCAGCAACACACTGAATTTCGCCGGAAAATAATACCATCTACACCACAAAAAAGCGAATGGTGTATTTCGAGCCAGGCCTTCAAAGTCGTGTCGTGTTAGAATAGCCACACTGTATTGATAAATCCACAACGAATGAGATGAGTCGTTTACAAAGTAGCGTTTAAAACATGATCACCTACTATTTTCGTACAATTAAGGATGAATCCTTAAAAGAGGTAGACGATTTACGCACCGGCGTGTGGATTCATGCTGTTTCACCATCAGATACTGAATTAGCTGATCTTTTCTCCAAATTAGCGCTTGACGAAGACTTGATTGAAGACGTGCAAGACTTCTTTGAGGTTCCACGTTTTGAACGCACTGGTGGTGCAACGTTTTTCTTTACGAGGTACCCCTACAACGAAAAGAAGGAAGACACTGATACCGCGCCACTGGCAATAGTGATGGGGGAGTCGTTCGTGCTTACCATTGTCCAGCGAGAAATCCCTCAGTTTAAGGCTTTTTTAAGCGGTAAAGAGGAGATTCATACTACTCAGAAAACAAAGCTATTCATTCAGATGATGCAAGAAATTACCGTTTCTTATGAAAAGCAGCTGATTGTTCTTCGTCGCAATGTGCATAAGGATAGGGCTCGGTTGCGGAAGATCGGTAATCGTGAAATCGAAAAATTCGTCACCTATGAACACAAATTGAGTGACATGATTACGGCGATTGTGCCTACAAACACCGCTTTGGGTAAGGTAATGAAGGGGAATCACATGCAAATGTATTCGGATGACGTGGAGATGATGGAAGACCTTATTATTGATAATACTCAGCTGATTGAATCGGCGCGCTCGGTGTTGAACACTATCCAAAACGTGCGTAATGCCACGGAAGCTATTTTGACTAACAATCTTAACTCCACGATTAAAACCCTTACTGTACTCACTATCTTGCTCACGATTCCAACTATTGTGGCGTCTATTTTTGGTATGAATGTACCAATACCCCTGCAAAACAGCCCGCATGCTTTTTGGGGAGTAATGGGTATCATCGTGGCTAGTGTGGCGTTCGTCGTATGGTACTTTAGAAAAAACGAATGGCTCTAATTATGAAAAAACAGGTTTTATACATACACGGAGGAGACTCATATAGTGACCATGACGCGTTTTTAGATGATTTGCGGACACGGATTCCTCGAGATTTGCCTGATTTACCAAAGCTAAAGAAGTGGACGGAGACGTTTCGGGATGACTTGGGTGCAGACTACGAAGTCTTTATGCCAGCGATGCCAAATAGCCAAAATGCCCAGTATGAGGAGTGGAAGATCTGGTTTGAGCGGCATTTTGACTATCTGGAGGGGGAAGTGGTACTGGTGGGATGGTCGCTCGGCGGTATGTTTCTCTGCAAGTACTTAATTGAGGAAGAGTTTCTGTACCCAATTAAGGGGCTTGTGCTCATGGCGCCACCTTTTGAGGCAATCGAAGGAGAGGCAGATGATTGCGAGGAGTTTGCCTTTGATACTGATGATCTTGGGATTTTGGCACAAAAAGTACCAAAAATAACGTTTTTTCACTCACAGGACGACTTTGTGGTGCCCTACGAGCACGCCCTAAAATATCAAGCTGCCTTGCCACAGTCAGAATTGGTAACCTTTACGGACAAAAATCACTTCTTGATTGCAGAATTTCCGGAACTGATTAGCAAAATAAGGAGTTTTTAGGGGTAAGGGTGGTAAAAGAAGGGGTCGCAAAGCGACCCCTTCTTTAGTCGTGGAAGACTGTGAAAGACTTCGGCTTTTCTACCGTCTTCGCGTATAATGGTTTTCACATGGCGCCAGTTAGGAAGACAGACGACATAAATGAAAACCACGAAGCACGTTTTTTGAAAGCGTTCGAGGAGTACAATGAGGCGCTTTTTCGCCACGCATTTCTGCGCATAAGTAACCGCGAAAAAGCTATCGATGTGGTACACGACACCTTTACGAAGGTGTGGTCGTATTTACGTAACGGCTACGAGATCGATAATTTCCGACCTTTTTTATATAAAGTACTCAACAATTTAATTATTGACGAGTATCGTCGGAAAAAAGAAGCCTCATTGGACGCGCTTTTGGAGATCGACGGGGTTGATGAAGGTTCTTTTTCAGAGCTCTCTGAAAGTACCGCCGAAGCACTGGCAGCGACGCTCGACGGAAAGAAAGCATTTGAGCTACTTGAAGAACTCCCCGACCAATATCGAGAAGTTATTATTTTGCGGTTTGTGGATCAGCTTGGTCCGCGTGAAATCAGTGATCTTATCGAAGAATCAGAAAATGTTGTGTCGGTACGCATCCACCGTGGCCTCAAGATGTTGCGGCAAAAAATTGAATCAAAGGATACCGAAGCCGAAGAGAATCGTAAACGAGCAAAAAAATAAATCATGAAGCGTTTCAGCGAACAATTTCATACTAAAGCCCAGTCTGTAAAATTACAGGCTGTTGAACGTGACACACTCAAAGCTCGCCTTGTTTCATACATGGAATATCATCCAATGCCTGTTTCGACGCCAGTCCCAAGGAAATTTGCTGCATCGCAGCCCTTACCGTTTGCTGACACTTTTAAAGTGCTACAAATTCCAACAGCCTCAATCTTTCGGTGGTCAGCAGCCTTTTCCGTCCTCCTCTTAATAATGATTCCAGTTTTGGCTGAGAAGACTGTGCCCGGGGATAACCTTTACGCAGTAAAAGTTCGTTTTAACGAAGAAGTTCGTTCTTCACTTACACTCGATCAGCATGCAAAAGTAGAATGGGAGACTAAGAGACTTAATCGTCGGATTGCTGAGGCTCGCCAACTTGCGAGTGAGGGGAAGTTGACTCCAGAAGTCGAGGTGCAAGTTGTAGCCGCGGTGCGTGAACATACAGAAAACGTACAAAAAGAAATTGAGACACTTCGCGTTTCTGATGCTGATGGAGCAACTTTGGCTTCAATTGAACTTAATACCACTCTTGAGCTCCAGTCGACGTCTCTTCAGGAGGAAGGGAAGACAACGCTCGCAGCAGCAGTATCTGACGCGCAGTCAGCAACAATGTCGACGCAACTCCTCGTTGATGTTTTGAATGAAACCATTTCTAAGCAAGACGATCAGCCTGATGCCGCGATTCCTTCCTACGATAAGATAATGGCGCGTATTGAGCAAAACAATACTCGTTCACATGAACTACTCACTTCAATTAAATTTAACGACGCTGACCCACTGAAGTCTGGTATTGATCGAAGACTACAAGACGTGAATCGTAGTATCGAACAAGCAAATGCCCTTCGGTCACAAGATGAAGTGACTGCTAGTCAGTTGCTTATTAACACTCTTGAGCGTACACAAAAACTTATTGTTCTCATGAGTGACATTGATGTAAATCGTAATGTTGATTTGGAGTTAGTGGTGCCGATTATTTTGACAGTGCAAGAACAAGACGAACATATCGCCCAGCTCAATATTGAAATTAATCGAAGGGTGGAAGTTCTTGAGGCACTTCGACCACAAATGTCCGTCGCCTTAGCTGATAAAGTAGGTTTCTCAATTACTGCAGCGAAACAAAAACAAGAGGAAGTTAAATCTGACCGCTCAAAAATTACCAATCACGACTTTGCTAAGAACACACTTACACTTTTGGACGATGCGCTTGGTGTGGTGAAAGCTGCGGGGATTGACACTTTTGGCGTTGTAACAACAAGTGGAGAGAAAGAAGATTCCGCTACTACGACCGCCTCGACCACTCCCGCGTTAAATACTAAGGATAAGGTTCAGTAGATAGTGAGAAGTTACAAAAGGCCGATGCACCATGTGTATCGGCCTTTTGTGTTATAGACAAGTTAGTTCTTTTTCGCTTGTTCGAATAGTTGTATCAGAAATGGTGAAAGCGTGTTTCCAAATACTTGAGCTCGATAAGGGAGATTGCCCTTGAGATTTTCTGCCAAGGTAAACCCGGTCTCTTCTTTAATGGTTCGGTCGATGTGCGAGAGGGTAATTGCTCGCAGGCTGCCCGAACCGTCTACGTCGTCGTCACCACGAGTAGCAATCATTCCGATTACTTCTCCACTACTATCAACGATAGGACCGCCTGAAGCCCCTTCAGCACCAACTTCACTACCACGGACAGAAATGACGTCGGCGTAGTTTGATCCGAAGGTGTAGAGCTCGGAGATGCTAGTTTTTGCCATACGAGAAATCAAAGCAGTGCTTGGGCCATGCGCTATGAGGTCGGTTGCTGGGTAACCGGCAGCTGTTACTTCGTTGTCCCTGGTAGCTGTCCGTAGAAGGTCACTGTTGAAAGCCAGCGCAGGGAATTGCGCCGGTAGTGGCTCGCCAGTTATGTCGCTGCTTACATATAACAAGGCGTAGTCACGCTCGCCTGTGCCCATTGGAGCGCTGTCTTCAATAAGTGCGGCATTTTTTTGTACCCAGGCTGGTGAAATGTAGAGGAGTTCGGCATTGTAGTGAGCTGAAGCAGGGCTACCGGTTCGGACGGTGCAGTGGGCGTCACCAAAAGTATCCGTTTTTTCTAGGAGTAGGAATTGAGCGATATGTGCGTTAGTCATGATGACTCCGTCTGGATCAATGAAGAAACCACTACCAGTGGTGGTGCGGATGTAGTCTTTGGTCTTAAAGGTACAGAAGATATTTACCAGGGCTAAAAGTGGATCTTTGGTGGTGCCTCCTGTGAGGCCAGTGGCTGCGCCCACAGCTGCTTGCTGATAGTCGCTGCTCTGAAGGAGAATGTCAGGAATCGAGAGTCCAATAATACTAGGGAGCTGAATGATATTGCTCGTCACTTCTTGTGAAGTGCCAGGTTCTGATTCTAGTGAAAAGGTAGTGCTGATGTACGTGGCGAGACTGTTGGTAACCGAAAGGTACGCAGAAAGTATAAACACTACAGCATTAATAAAAATATTCATGATGTGTGTAGTATATCATTTCTCTTTCTGAGCTTGAAAGATTTAAACAAATAAGAACTATCGTTACGTTCGTATGAGGTATACTTAGTTGAGTATGGGACATTTTTTAGTTCAGTTTGGGCTGAGTAAGCAGTCAGTTGTTGGTGCATTGTGGAAGCTCGTTCCCAATATCGTGTCGGCTATTATCGTCGTCCTCATTGCGACGATTTTCTACATGGTCACGTCACGACTTTTTGAAGCGGCGTTACGGCGGACTCCGATGCAGGCGTCACTAGTGAAAATCACCGTCCGCTCTTTGTATCGCGGTATTGTCATCATTATTTCTATTATCTTTGTTCTCAGCGAACTCGGAATCAACGTTACCGCGGCGTTGGCTGGAGTGGGAGTGGTGGGATTGGCCGTTGGGTTTGCCGCACAGGCTACTATCGCCAATGTCTTGTCTGGTTTTGGGATTTTCATCAACGATTTGTACCGAAAGGGTCATTGGGTTAAGGTTGCTGATCATTATGGCGAAGTCGCGGAAATCACTTTACGCACAACCAAAATCCGTACGCTAGATAATACGTATATCAGCGTACCCAACGCCCTTATCACCAGTTCCCCGGTTATCAATTACTCAGAACAAGGAAAATTACGACTCACGGTCTACGTTTCGATTGGTTACGACGAATCTGTGGCACATGCCAGAGAAGTGCTCATAGAGGCCGTACAAGCCATCAAGGGGGTGCTCAAGAAGCCAGAGCCACAAGTGGTCGTGAAAGAGCTCGGTGAGTCAGCTGTGCACCTAATGGTGCGCGTCTGGGTCAGTGAACCGGGGTTTGAACAGAAATATTCTTTCCTTTTGACTGAGGTTTGTAAAGAAGCGCTTGATAAGGCAAGGATTACAATCCCATACCCCCAGACAGTGGTGCATCACGTTTCAGAAGTGCCAAAAAAGAAGATCCCTAAAAAAGCGAAGAAATAAATGAAGCCCTGATTGAATAGTAATCAGGGCTTTGGTTTATTAGCTATCGAGATGGAGTTTATATGGAGTATACGAAAGATTTTGGTTGTAGAAATGGTGTTTTATGCTAGAATCGTGTGACTTCACTAATGCGGGTGTAGTTTAGTGGTAAAACGACTGCCTTCCAAGCAGTAGTCGGGAGTTCGATTCTTCTCACCCGCACAGCCAACAGTAAAGCCGCCTCAATGGCGGCTTTACTGTAAATGCTTTCGATTCCGTTCTTCGACCAGAAAGTGTTTTGCTAAAGAATTACGAATTCTTTTCGCTTTAACTCTATTTCTGACCACAGTAATCTTATTTTTACCAATAGATTCAACGATACGTCTAAGTTGCTCTACATCTTGCTCTGTGGAAGATTCTCTCTCTACAAAAAAGTCGTCGATTTGATCGGAAACTTCTTCATCCAAAGTAACTTCGATGAGGTAGTCGCCGATAATATTCATATAAAAATTACTCCCGTAGCCTTTTTGGACCCCAAGGGAATAAGAATGGCTCATGTCTTTCAGAAACTCCTTAATGGTCTTGGAATCAAGACTGCTCGTGCTCGCGGTTGCAAAATATGCTTTATATCCCTGTGTCTGCAACCATCTAAAAATTAAGTCTTCGCTTTCTTGACGCACAATTGGAAACCAGTAGTGTGGGTTATAAATCATAATCGGCGCATCTACCGAGACTCGCTTCACTAACTCAAAAAACACGTGGCCCCACACTTGATCCAGCAAGACTGGATTCTTAAACTTATACGTCACACGATCGCCTTCTTGGAGGTGGCCAAACGAGAAAGGCTCTTCTTGGGCTTTCTCTAAATACACTTTTTGTGCCTCGGCAAAAAACTCTCCCATCCGCTCTAACCACACGGAACTAAGTGCCAGCTTCTTCCCTTGTACCAGCACTATCTCATCTTGGCGCAGTCTCCTGATAGCTGCATACACTGCCTGCAGAGTGACCCCCTCGCCCACCACCAAACCCTCTACCAAAACAGTAGACTTTACCGGCCCAGTATGGAGAGATTGGACGATCTTCTGTTCTAAGTTCGATCTTGGTAGCATGTTAATGGTTATATTTTAAAATATTATTTTAATAAAGTCCATTTTATGCTTATTTTATGTTAATTTCACTAAAAATATATATACTTTTACTAATTCTCGGCATCCTGCCCTGAATTAGTTCTTGGAGAAAATAATGTCCAATACTCCAGATGAGGAGAAGGTCCCGAAACCCTGGGTTTACTCTTACCTTGAAGATGCGGCCGCTAACAGTCTCCGGACTGCTCGCGTATGCTGTATTTTGATGCTTATATCAATGAGCATTACTATTTTAACCACAATGTACTTCTGGACAGAAAAAACATGTCCCTAATCAGTTCTTGGAGAAAAACAATGCCTTATGCCTCAGCTGCATACTATGCAAAGAAATCGTGGTGGGAACTTTTGAGAATTCCTACGACGATCAGTCTAACTTTCTTGGTCATGAATGGACTTGTCACCAGTAATTGGGAGGCCCGCGAACAAGAACACAAACAGGAACTTGCAAATAAGAGCTTCACCGTCCAAAAATCACAAGTCGGAAACCAAATTAAACAATGCGAAGCCTTGCGCGAAAGCACTAACAGCTACCACGCTGGAAACTGGCGCATCGAGGTCAACGACAAGGGTACTCGAGTCGAATGTGTACAGGAGGGATACCGAATTCCTCGCTAAGTTCGCACACTTATTCTCAAGCCCCGCCGAGCACACAACACCTACACGAAGTTTGGGGAAACACCCGCCTCGGTAGGTGTTTTCTCTTGCATAAAAGTTCGAACATCGTTGAATAGGGTGCACAATTCAGAGCCGGAGACAATGCGTCTTGGCAGATTAAAAACATAGTAGAATATCAATATGGAAATACCAGACTGTTTTTATCGTGTGAGTGTGAAGGCACTTGTCTTAAACGAGACGAGGGATAAGTTTTTGATTTGTGAAGAGGAGACGGGTATCTGGGAACTACCAGGAGGTGGTTTGGACTGGGGCATGACTCCCCAAGAAGATTTGCCGCGAGAGATAAAAGAAGAGATGGGACTGAATGTTCTTAATATTGCTGTACATCCGTCATATTTCATTACTTGCCAGACTCTAAGGAGTAAAACCTGGATCGTAAATGTGCTCTATCAAGCAGAGCTAGAAAATCTTGATTTCAGACCGTCAGATGAGTGTGTAAATATTAAATTTGTAAGTAAAGACGATATCGTCGGAATGAACGTCTTCCCGGCTGTAAAAAAATTAGCTGAGATGTTTAAGCCGGAGAACCACCGATAGCTGATTAGATTGTCGATTGGGCAAAAAGAAAGAACACTGGCCTGCCAGTGTTCTTTCTCTTTCAATGTAAAAGCCCCGGCTAAGGGCTTTTACGATTTTGTGATGGGAAATAGCGAGAACACTCTCGTATTCCGCATAGCGTATTTACCTCCGCTACTTAATTATTTTAGCACGCTTTTCTAAAAAGAATTGTGTGGAGAAGAGGGGGAAAAGAAAAAGGCGACGAGCCCTACTCGTCGCCTTTTTCAAAAGAGAAGGATTACTTAACTGAATCCTTGAGAGCCTTAGCAGCTCGGAACTTTGGCACGCGCATAGCAGCAACAGTTACCGTTTCTCCTGTACGTGGATTACGAGCTTCTCGCTTTGCTCGCATCTTTGCTTCGAAGATACCGAAACCAGCAACTGATACTTGAGTACCATCCTTAAGAGCCTTTTCAATACTATCAAAAACGGTTTCTACAGCACGTTCAGCCTCTACCTTAGTTGTGCCAAGGACTTCGTGTACCTTGCTGATGATATCTGCTTTGTTCATATTTTTCAGAATTAATTTTTACGGCGATTAATTGTGTGGTGAG
>JAYVWI010000027.1:0-6351 GCA_043786195.1 Minisyncoccota bacterium | reverse complement strand
TATTTTGCTAGCACTAAAATAAGTACGAGCTTGGCTGGGTCAGAAGGCTGCAGCGAGAAAAAACCTAAATCAAACCGACTCTGTGCACCCAGGGTAATATCTCCAATCACGAGCACCAGCATAAGTAGGAGAACCGTAGCAATGAATACAAAAAATACAGCATTGCCAGTCCGTAAAAAACGATAATCTGGAATCATCGCAAACAACATCGCGACAACCGCGGCGCTAATCCAAATAATCTGTCTATCAAAGAAGAGGTTGTCACCGACATGGGAATACATGGTGACCAGCCCCATGAGACACAACCCCAACACTGGAAAAAACAGCCACGCGTCAAAAGAAGAAAAGAGGGTGCGGAGTTGTTTCATTGGAGTATTGTACGAGATTCAGAGAGAGTGGGGTACTAGCAAAAGCTACCGAAGTGGTGCGAAATTGGTCGGAGTCTTAGCAATCACGTCAATACGAGTTGCTCCTGACTCACACAGCGAGCCGGTAATTTTTTTGTAGATTCCGTCCAGATCTCCAGCGGTTGGCGCAAGAAAAGCATTGGCTCCGTCGGCGGTGAGGGTTTTTATAAAAGTGAGGTCGACGTTTTTTCCGAGCCCTATCACATACACTTCTACTCCAGCATCAGAGAGTGCTTTTGCTGCCACTTTTGTTTCTTCAAGAATTTTCACCGTGTCGCCTTTTGCGGTAGGCAATCCGTCAGTGAGGAGCACGAGCGCCCGCCTAGCATTAGCACTATGTCGTTGCGAACTAAACTCTTCCTGGGCTGCTTTAAAGACTGAAGGAGTATTGGTGTAGCCAGTTTGTTCGGCGGGTGCAATACTGAGAGTTGCAATCAGATTCGCTGTAGCAGGGTGATCCTTACTCAGCTGAGCATTGGTAGTCGCTTGTGAAGCAAATGTAATGACGGAAGTTTGATCATTCTCCCCTAAGGTTGCGGCAAAGTCCTTTGCCGCCAGGAGCGCGGCGGTGACTGGCTGTGGTGGAGTCCCGCCGTCGTTATCCATACTACCTGAGAGGTCAATGCCAATTATCACATCGCTTGGAATTGCACAACTACGCACCGTCTTTGCTATCGGACTTGGCCAGGTAAAGACAATGTCTTTTGTGGCACGGCCATCAAGGAGATCAATGAACGTCTGTGAAGCGGTGATTGGTTTTCCGGCTTGATTAAAAAGTGTGGCCACTACTTCAACTTTTTCAGCTTTTGAAAGTTCGGTATTTTCAATTTTTACATCCAAGCGAGGCTTTACATCGGCACCAGAAAGATTAAGGTTGCTTGTTCGGAATTGTTCACGGCCAATTTGGGCTGGCACCCACACGTCGGCAGTGTCCAGAACGAGCTTGGTCTTGGTGACATTTTTTCCATCAGTCAAAATCCGTCCTTCAAAGATTGGGTACTCGCTATTTGGTGGTAAAACTGTCTTCCCTTTTCGAGTCGCTACAACAGTATCGCCATCATACAATTCAAAGGTGTATGAAAGTTCCGAAGTTCCAGCGACTGGATTTTTATTTTCAATGTACGCTACCGCATTGTACTGACCATCAGCAATTTTAAAACTGTCCGCCCACACAATATTAGGTGGAGTGACTGATGCAGTACAGATGCGAACACACGTTCCACCACAGTCAACACCGGTCTCATCTTCATTCATGATGGCGTCAAAACAGTTCCCTTTTTGATAAATTAATTGATAGTATGTAAGTACACTCAGCATTCCAATAAGCAGAAAAAAAACCACCGTATATTGAAGTCGTCGCCATCCTGCCCAAGGTCGCATGCTACTCATATTATATTATTGTAGCAGACAAAAAGACCGTAGGGACTGCGCATCCACGGCCTTTTTACTAGTCTCAACTCCCCGTTTGATAAAAAACCGCCCGTGCGGGGCAGCTTTTTCTAAGCTCATTGAATAGGAGTTGTCATCTGTGTATCTGTCACGACAACCGGAGCCTTTCTTTTTTTGTAGAAGAATACTCCGAGTGCAGCAATGAGTAGCACTATTACGATTGAAAATAGAATCACGAGGCTGTGAGTCTTAAGGTAATCAAAGAATGAAGAGACCGAGGCTTCTTCAGGCAAACAACTAGTCGGGTCTATCTGAGTACAGTCGTAGGTAGTGGTCACCTCTTCGACAGTCACACCGTTACGTTGCAAGGTTGCGGTCAGCGTCGCGTAGTTTATGTTCTTTTCTGGTTTAAACGCATCACCAAAGCCTGACATTGCACCAGATATATCACCTTCGTAGCGATATTCATGGATAGTCTTGCCCTCCTTATTCTTTAGGGTAAGAGTAAGTATGTTACCAGGAACCACCGGTTGATTGGTTGAGTGGGCGCAAGCAAAGAGCGTTGCGTCAGTATCTTTCTTTAATGGAAAAAGGGTCACTCCCGGAAAGTTGATGCGGGTTTCTTCGATTCCATCACGTACGTACCGTATATCAAGAATACTTTTTGCTTCGTAGTCCTGTGTAACCGCTGTGACGTAGACTACACTTTCCCGCTGTGGCTGTACTTCATAGGTAACCGTCTTCGTCTCTTTTGGCTTGAGTGATACGAGTTCTGTCTTGGTGAAGCGTAGATTATCCTTATTCATTGCATCCCATGCGTACTGAGTCCACTGTAGTGGCATCATCTTTTGCTTGTCACCTGGGTTTGTGATAGTAGTCTTAACCGTCACTGTATCTCCAACTTTAAAGTGGAGCGGGAAGGCTGCAAAATGGTGGTCTTGTCCGTTGAGAGTCGTGTCGATCTTCGAGAGCTTCGCTAACTTTGGGGCACTGGTGTCAGGTGAGATAGTAAAAGGTGCCTGATTACCGACGACATCATCTGTGAATGATAGTCCCATCAAGTTATAGCGTTTTGAGGTAGTGAAGAAGTAAGCAGCGTAATACTCACCACCTTCAGCGTTGAGAGGTACTTTCCATTCGTATTTGACTGGAAGCGTGCCATTGGCGGCAAGAGTAATCCCCTCTTTAATCACAAATTGATCCACTACTTCATTGCCGTCTCCCGTCTTGAATGTAGTGTCACTTCGACGAAATATCTTTACATACAAAGTACCGTCCAAAAGTGGGTAGGGGTTGGCACTCTTTACTGCGCCAGAGAACGTCATTGTCGCACCCGGTACACTGAGCGCCACACTCGGCACCAAGTCTGCCTGGACAGAACCAAAAGTGTAGTAATCAAAACAATTAAGCGGACCAGTCGTTTGTCCGCCTTGTATACTAGGAGGTATTGGCGGTTGACCTAGAGAGGTAGAGGTAGCTGTCTGCGCAAAGGCGGGAGCAATACTACCGAAGGTAACGACTAGTGAAAACACTACAGATAAAAAACGAAACATGACTATAAATATGTGGGTGAATAATACATTCGACTGTCTATAGTATAACGCTGTATCAAAATCTTCGATTACAATCTGTTGATTTCTCTGGGGATAGTCTGGGTATAAAGTGTGAAAAAAGTCACCCCTAGAACCGACCTAAGGGTGACTTTCTGCGAGATTATTAGCTGGCCAGATATGTTTGTATTGCGTCTCGAAGCGTCTCTATATTTTTCTTAAATGAGTCGATGTCTGGGTCTAAGACAGTAAAGCGAAGACCGTGGTAGGTGGAGTTGAAGCCCGTCATGAGGGGGACGACACAAAGTCCGGTCGAAGCCAGGAGATAGTAGACGAAGCGTTTGTCATGCCCGAAGTCGGGTGTCACCAGTGATTCTATATATGAAGCCACTTCCCTGTTTGCGATTGGGAGTGTCTGACCATTTTTTAATGCACCATCTTTAAAAACAATCGTCATATAAAACGCTCCTTGGGGCTTGTGAATGATGAGCTCTGGGATTACACCAAGAATCTCTGCCGCCAAGTCAGTCATGTCGGAGTACTTCTTGGTTCGCTGTTTGAGATACGGATAGTAGCGGGCGTCCTGCATCACCACCGGAATCAGCCGCTGCGGCAGAGTCGTTGAACACACCTCGAGCATCTTGGCATCAATCAGTGACTTGCAGTATTTATCAAAGTCCGCGTCTTTGTCGCGGTTGTAGAACTCTACCCACCCACAACGTCCACCTGGCCACGGGAATTCCTTGGACACGCCACGCATAGCGATAGCTGGCACATCATCAATAAACGCTGCCAGTTTTTGATACTCCACCCCATCAAACACGAGGCTGGAGTAAATTTCGTCAGAAATAATGAAGAGTCTGTATTTCTTAGCGAGTTCCACAATCTTTCGCATCGTGTCTGGTGGGTACACAAAGCCAGTTGGGTTATCAGGATTTACAATCAAAATCCCACTGATGTGTGGATTCTCAGCAATCGTCCGTTCCATTACTTCAAAGTTTGGTTGCCAGCCATTGTGTGGGTCGAGTGGATAGGTAAAGTGTGGGCTATCGGCATTGGCTGACTCCGCCGACGAGTGCGTTGGATACGCCGGATTAGGACCAATCACGCGTGCCGAAGGATGCAGACTACGGTACACCTTTGAAATTGCATCGCCTAGTCCATTGAAGAAAAGGATGTCCTCGGGAGTAATCTGAATCCCCCCTTCAAGATTGCGCTCATTCGCAATATACTTTCGTGTCTCCAAGAGCCCCATCGTCGGTGAATACGCATATGTCTTATCATCCTTCAGTGCCTCCGCCACATGATCTTTTATCCACTGCGGAATAGTCTCACCCTTTGCAATCGGGTCACCAATATTCTCCCAAATAATTGGTTGTCCAAGTTTCTCAATAGTATTAGCCACCCCAACAATCTCCCGTATTTCATATACAAGATTGTCCGCCCCCGGGTGAGTGATAGTATTTCGCATTAAATGAAGAAACGAGCGGAGCGACTATTCTGAATTTACGTCCGAATCGGCGGCTTTAGCCCGCCGCCGATTCCTGGACGACCCAGCTCGTTAGTGGAGATAACAATATATTACTTACAAAAGTAACGCAAACAGGAAGATGGGGCTATAAAAAGTATTTATTTTGCTAAAACAGTAACAACAGGTGGTTTGTCAAATACTTTAAAACAACAAATATCAATACTGTACAAAATATTGTTCCGTACAAAGCAAATACATATCCCGGGGTTCCCCATGAACTCCGACTTGTATCTTTAAATCCATTCCAATTCCAGGCAATAGCTAACAAAAAAGATACCAGTAGTAATAATTGCATCATCTATTCAAGAATATCACTATTTATAAAGATTACTAAACATGGCCACCTCAAATACAAAAAAAGCCACACATAACGTGTGACTTCTCTCAGGAGTTTAAAAGCTCTAAGTTGGCGCCTACCTGATCTCCCGCTTGCGCAGTACCTTCGGCGATGGAGGGCTTAACTTCCGTGTTCGGAATGAGAACGGGTGTACCCCCTCCGCTAAAGCACCAACTTAGAAATTTCAAATTCTAATCTATTTGTTTCAATCGCGTGACATAGTCCCAACATTTGTTGGGGATGGTCGGGGAGGCTGGATTTAAACCAGCGACCTCTTCGCCAAAAGCGAAGCGCTCTAAGCTGAGCTACTCCCCGTAACGACCATGTCACGCGATTGAATTATGCATATTCTAGATTTTTACAGGTACATTTTTCTTACTCAGAAATGTACAGCGCGTTTAAACGCTTGGTAGAAACGTTGTTCATGTGTCATGTACAACGTTCCCTACAAGAAACTACGTCCAATTAGTACACCTCAGCTACACGCATTACTGCGCTTCCACTTAGTGCCTATCAACCAGATAATCTCTCTGGGGACTTAATGATTTCTAATCTTGGAGTTGGCTTCCCGCTTAGATGCTTTCAGCGGTTATCCGTTCCGAACATAGCTACTCGGCAGTGCCACTGGCGTGACAGCCGATAGACCAGAGGTTCGTTCATCCCGGTCCTCTCGTACTAGGGACAAATCTCCTCAAAAATCGACGCCTGCAGTAGATAGGAGACCAACCTGTCTCACGCATCTTGTTTGCTCCGATTACTCGGAGGATCGGACTATATCTTCATCTTATATAAGTAAGATGTTTGACGTCTAGTCTCTAGGGGCATACATATTTATGTATTTCCCTCGGAATTGCCCTTCACTTTTGTGAGTCGGGTTTTTCCGATATGAGTCAACTTCACACAATCCATTGCTGTAATTGTGCCGCCGTGATTGATGTCATATTGAAGGGAGGTTGAATTCCTTCTCCTCGGGTTTAGATTGGTTCAGATTACGATTCTCATCACAATCTGAACGGTCTAAACCCAGCTCGCGTAACTTTTTAATTGGCGAACAGCCAAACCCTTGGGACCTGCTCCAGCCCCAGGATAAGTTGAGCCGACATCGAGGTGCCGAACCGTGCCGTCGCTATGGACGCT
>JAYVWI010000026.1:0-6461 GCA_043786195.1 Minisyncoccota bacterium | reverse complement strand
CAGGTAGCGGTTTACCTAGGTAGCCAATAATTGATTCAAAGGTTTTGCGCCCCATAATGACGGGATGCCCCAAGGTAAGCCCTTTAAATCGTTTCATGTCTTCAGGAATATGCCACAGTAATTTACCCGTCATGCCGATAGCGCGCCGTTCCTTGCTGATAGCAACCACAATACAGATTTTGGCTTTTGATTTATTCATATTATTTTGCGCGTCCAGCGATTTGCCCTAGGAAAGGGGCAAATCGGGACATAAATTCACAATAGTCGCTTACGCTCTTTTGTTCATTCATTATGCCACAGTGGAAACAGCTTGTCTTTTTGCCACCTTGGGTGACGGCAGTATAATGAACGCATTAATTTTCTTGCCATATGTCACATTTTGAAATCGAGGTAAAAAGTCTTTTGGGAGAAGCCGGCAACGCGCTCCGTTTGAAAGAAAAGATGAGCGCGCTTGATCCCAACTTCGCGCTTACTTCTACCAACAAGCAGCTCAATCATTATTTCGAAGGGGGAGAGATGGCGGCACTCTATGCCAATACCAGCTACCTTTTCAATGACGAACAAAAAGCCAAGTTGCAGACGACTATAGATCGTGGCGCAGAATTTTCTATTCGTACACGTCAGCGCGATGACGAAGTGCTTTTGGTAGTAAAGGCGTCGATTGATGAGGGGACGAGTGCGAACACCGTGAAGCGAATGGAGTTTGAAGAGCCGGTGCATCTTACACTCGACGAAATTGATCAGATTATGCTTGATGCGGGGTTCGTCTACCAAGCCAAATGGTCACGCGAACGAGAAGAATATGCATACAAGGGAGCGAGTGTTTGCTTTGATAAAAACGCTGGCTACGGCTATCTCGCTGAGTTTGAGAAAATCGTCCAGAACGAAGATGAGGCTGACGTGGTGCGAGCAGAAATCGCCGAGCTGATGGCGGAGCTTGAAGTCTACGAGCTTGAACAAGATCGACTGGCGCGCATGTTTGCCCACTACAATGCCAACTGGCCAGAGTATTACGGGACAGACTTAGTCTTTGTAATTGAATAGTATGTTTCTCTCTGATGTAGATATTAAAAAGGGGATTGAAAGTGGGGCGATTATCATCGAGCCATTTGATGAACGAAAACTTCAGCTTGCTAGCTATGATGTAACTTTGGGAAATGAATTTGAAATCGTCGACCGTCACAAAATTGAAGCCTCGGATCCAGCTAATAAAATTTTTCCTACAACCCGAAAGATAGTGGTGGCTGATGGTGAAGAATTTGTTTTGCACCCCGGAGAAAATGTTTTAGGTAAGCAGAAAGAATTTATCGGTGTCGATTTGGAGCACCTTATTTTACTCTCAGGAAAGAGTAGTCTGGCCAGGATTGGTCTGGTGGTTCATAACACCGCGATGCTCTTTAACCCAGGACATAAATTCTACCCGACGTTTGAGCTCGTAAATAGTAGCAACATTCCAATTATTCTCCGCCCAGGTATGGAAGTCGCACAACTTATTTTTGCAAAACTCTCGTCGCCGTGCTCTAAAAGCTACGAAGACATTGGAAGGTACGATAGCGCGAATTCAGACCACTTTACAGAATCTAAAAAATGAGCAAATGAGCGTAGCGACTATTGCGAATTTTGTTCCGAATCGGCGGCTTTAGCCCGCCGCCGATTCCTGGAACTGGTTGTTAGGCACTAGGAAGTTTATAATATGAAAAAGGTAAAATAAATAACTTTTATGGATAAAAAACACCCGGAGTATCAATATTTGAATCTCATGCAAGAAATTCTCGATAAGGGAAGTAAGCAAGTTGACGCTCAATCAAAAGATGTGACGTATAGCTTATTTGGGAAGCAGATGCGCTACGACCTGAGCGAAGGTTTACCAATGCTCACTACCAAGAAAGTGTATTGGAAAGGTGTGCTCCACGAGTTGCATTGGTTTTTGTCTGGCCAAACTAACATCAAATATTTGGTTGATAATAATGTAAACATCTGGAATGACTATCCATTTCGAATTTACAATGACAAACGTGTGACAGAAAGCTGGCCTGAGCTCACTAAGGATGAGTTTATTGAAAAGATAAAAAATGATGATGTATATGCTGCAACACATGGCGAACTTCCACACATCTATGGTGAGATGTGGCGTAACTGGCCGCGCAAAAATGGGGGTGGAGTAGACCAACTGCAGTGGGTGGTCGATGAGATTAAAGCCGACCCGAATTGTCACAATGCGATTGTGACAAGCTGGAATCCAGAATATTTGTACGCAATGGCGCTTCCGGGTGAAGCCGCGCGATTTCCAATTTGTCACAACATGTACCAAGTGAATATCAACCAAGGCAAACTGTGTCTCCAGCTCTACCAGCGTTCAGCGGATATCTTCCTTGGGGTGCCCTTTAATATCGCGAGTTATGCACTTCTCACAATGATTCTTGCGAAGATTACGGGCTATGAACCGGGAGAGTTCGTCCACACTTTTGGCGACGTACATATCTACGAGAATCACATTGAGCAAGCGAAGGAGCAAATCAGTCGAGCGCCGTTTGCTTTTCCAAAGGTTACAATCAGTGACGAAGTGACTTCACTTGCGGCATTTAGGCCAGAACATGTAACTTTGGGTGAGTATGAGTCACACCCGCCAATCAAGGCTGAGATGGCGGTAGTAGGTGGGTTCCATGCCGATATCCACGCTAACCGTTCGACGAATTCATAACAAAAGACCCGGCGCTTGGCGCCGGGTCTTTTGTGATATAATCGAACCAATAAAATATCACTATGATTTAAGGCTATTCGTTCACAACTCTGATTTACTTACACTAACTTTTTACGTATGAACGAATACCGATACATCAAAGACCAAGACGAAGAAATTTATAACACTTTAATTGGCGAAGAAGAGCGAGAGCGAACTGGCATCGAGATGATTCCGAGTGAAAATTACGTTTCGATGGCCGTGCGCGAAGCGAACGGTTCAGTTCTCACCAACAAGTACTCCGAAGGTTATCCTGGAAAACGCTACTACGGCGGGCAACAATATACAGACATTATTGAGCGAATCGCGATTGAACGAGCGTGTCAGCTTTTTAAATGCAAGTACGCCAATGTGCAGCCGCTTTCTGGTGCACCTGCA
The DNA here is from genome assembly GCA_043786195.1 of Minisyncoccota bacterium. Classification (GTDB taxonomy): domain Bacteria; phylum Patescibacteriota; class Minisyncoccia; order Phycocordibacterales; family UBA918; genus OLB19. Next base: position 3,343 of record JAYVWI010000026.1, on the reverse strand, counting down.
AACGTTGCGATGTACTTTGCACTTATGGAACCAGGGGACACAGTGCTTGGTATGGATCTCAGTCACGGCGGACACCTTACCCATGGACATCCCACCACCGCCATTAACAAAGTCTTCAACTTTGTCCGCTACAAAATGAAAGATGTCGACACGGGCGAAATCGACTATGACCATTTGCGAGCAATGGCTCTCGAGCACAAGCCAAAGATTATTCTCGCAGGCTTCTCAGCGTACAGTCGTGAACTCGATTATAAAAAGTTTGTCGACATTGCGAAAGAGGTGGGAGCGTACACTGTTGCGGATATGGCGCATATCGCCGGCCTTATCGCCGGGGGTGTCGCGAAGAATCCTTTTGACTACGGTTTTGACGTTATTACTACCACCACCCACAAGACACTGCGCGGTCCACGTGGGGGAATGATTCTTACTCGAGAAGATGCAGATATTGCGAAGCGTATCGACAAGGCGGTCTTTCCTGGTATGCAAGGTGGCCCCCACATGAATCTGATTGCCGGGAAAGCAGTTGCTTTTAAAGAGGCACTACAACCAAGTTTCAAAGTGTACGCCGCGCAGATTTTAAAAAATGCGAAAGCTATGGAAGCAGTCTTTAAAAGTGAAGGGGTACGATTGCTTTGTGGCGGAACGGATAACCACCTACTTCTGGCTGACGTCTTTGGTTCACTCGGTATCACGGGGAAAGAAGCTGAAATAGTTCTCGACGAAGTGGGGATTACGCTCAATAAAAATATGATTGCCGACGAGCCACGTACGGCCATGGATCCGTCAGGGATTCGTTTCGGCACTCCAGCCATGACCACTCGTGGTATGAAAGAAGCGGAAGCCACGAAGCTAGCCGAACTCATGATTGCGACGATGCGAGCAAAAGATGACGTTGCAGAAAAAGCCAGAATTAGACAAGAAGTAAAAACGATGGCCGAAGCATTTCCTGTGCCAGAGAAGTTTATCTAATCAGTGAAGCAGAGAGTGAGGCACTTTTTTGAAGAGTTTATGAAATAGAAAAAAGAGCGGCACGAGTGCCGCTCTTTTGGTTGCAACTTACAAGTGAAGGGTCTATACTTCTGCGGAATTAATTTAAGTTCTTCGCAGTAGAAGGGGAGTGAAATGAAAGAGTTCCATAGGCGAGTAGTGGGTGAATTGCTTCGGCACGGGTATGCCTACATGCCAATTGACGTCGTGCAATTTGCCAGCGCCGCCTCAGCGGTGCAGCTATTTCTCGCAGCCAATCGCGAGCATTGGGGAGATTGGTCGTTTGAGCGTCGCGCGGGCGGTCAGGTTGGTATTATACAAGAAGGGCAAGAAGTTGCTGGCGCGACACATTTGTCGCTCTGCTATGACCACAATCTCACACGTCATCGGCCGATCGTGGCACTTCCGCCACATTCCAGGCAGTGCCTTCAGACCATAGCTGAATTCTATCGGGTGATGAAATTGAGGGTATGTGAAATTGCCCATGAACTCAGTCCGAGCTGTGGTATTAGTGGACTGCACGGGCGGGTGAAAAATGCCTTTGAGGGAGGGAATGCACATTCCTCCTTGTGGATGTCTTCGGGCACGCACGGTCGGCGGGCGCTTAACGAGCTTGTTGATGACAGTGTGCTCACCGTCTACCTCGGCGGCCGCAACGGTAACCTCTACCTCAAGAATACTGATGAATGGCTCTTCGCAGAGCCTCCGCAGGGCAGCGCGCTGGTCTTCTTCGGTGCGCTGGTGGATCAGCTGGAGAACCCAGAGCTTCGACCAGCAACACATCGTTTTGAACATACGGGCACGGGCGCCTATCTGTCTTCGTACCTCAATGTTCAAATCGAGCCTGTGCGGGCACCAGCTACGTCTGGCGCAGAAATCCATCAGTTCACTGCCTAATCCTCAGTCTGTGCTATCAAGCGCGTTCCCCTAGAACGCGCTTTTTCTATTTCCTTGTCTGTTATTATGGTGAGAATGAAGAAGCGCTTCAAAAAACTCTACGAAGAGTTTAAACACCATTGGTTGACCCTGTCATTCGTGTTTGGGTTTGCTAACGACTTCATTCTCCTTAATCGTGTCGACAGCCTGAGTGACAACCTCATTCTTGCTGCGTACATACTCCTTGCGACCATCTCTCTAGTACTTTTTTATGTGGGAATAGCCCAGCGGTGGGGGGATAAAGTCTCGGCTTGGCTGCGTGAGTACATGCCGGGCGTTATGCAGTACTCCTTTGGTGGTATTTTCTCCGGCATGCTGATTTTCTACGGTCGCAGTGGTGATTGGATTACCAGCGCGCCGTTCTTGCTCCTGATCCTTTCCGTCATTTTAGGAAATGAACTTGTCCACAAAAGATCCGACCGGCTGGTGTATCACATCGCCATCTACTTCATCGGCGTATTTTCGTACGTCGTACTCCTCCTCCCGATTGTATTCGGTGTCATGGGAGACGCCATGTTCTTTTTGAGTGGGCTCGTGGCGCTGGTTGTGGTCACTATTTTATTCCAATTGCTCTATCGAGTGATACCAAACTTCGTTCGAGTGAATACTCGCCGCATCATTTTAGTAATTGGCGCTATCTACACTACCTTTAACGTATTGTATTTCACCGCCGTGCTTCCACCGATTCCGCTCTCGCTGACCAAGCTGGAAATGGTGCACTCAGTTGTGAAGCAGGACGATGGGTCATACCGGGTAGTGACCGAATCCCAAGCCTGGTGGCGACAGCTACCGTTTATGCGACCCCAGCTCCACCCAGCGGACGATTCGTTGTCGTGCTTTGCGCGCGTGTATGCGCCGGCCAAACTCACAACGGAGATTTACCACCGGTGGGAGTATAAAGACGCGACTGGAAACTGGGTGCAGAAGGGCAGAATCCCGTATCCGATTGCTGGTACCAACGTGGGCGGCTATCGCGGCTACACGACAGTTTCTGGCGTCACAAGCGGCACCTGGCGCTGTAGTGTGGAGACCAAGCGCGGGCAAGTGCTCGGTCGCTCGACTGTCGTCGTACAAAGGGGAGCAGCACCTCAAAATCTCGTGACACAAAGCGAATAATCGGCTATTGTAGCTTGAATATGAAGGAACAAATCCGCACCGCCATCTCTGAAGCTTTAAAGACCTTAGGAATCGAGGGGGTGGATTTTGTGGTTGATCATCCCACCGATAAAAATACTACCGCTGACTATTTTTCCAATGTGGCGATGGTGGTGGCGGGGAAGACAAAGCAAGCTCCTCGTGCGATTGCGTTGCAGTTGGCGGCCGAGCTTAAGGACACTGTCTCACAAGTTGAAAATGTTGAAGTCGCCGGTCCGGGATTTTTGAATTTTACTTTGAGTCGTGATTTTTTTGCAGAAAAAAT
>JAYVWI010000025.1:0-2858 GCA_043786195.1 Minisyncoccota bacterium | reverse complement strand
GGCCAACGGCGTACTGGTGCCAACGCCGATATTTCCACTGAAGTTTGCATTTGTAGCAGTGAGGGTGCCGGTGAGGGTTGGCGAACCGGCGAAGACAAGTGCTCCGGTGCCGGTTTCGTCGGTCACTATGCTGGCGAGCTTGAGTGAAGTGTTGATACTGGTGGTAGCAAAATTACTTCCACCAGTACCGCAAGTTTGCCATTCCCAAGTATCGCCGGTAGCTTCGTAAGTGAGGCAATCCTCGTCTACTTTGCCGATGGACAAGACGGAGCTGGGGGAGACACTGTCAGTGGTAACGCCGACGATGGTATTGAGCTGCTCTAGTAAGTCACGATGACTGTCACCGATATCGTCAGACAGTGACTCGATTTGTTTGTTAAATAAAGCGGCATCAACACCGCCGCTACTGTGGCTACTAGAATTTGTACTGGAGTGTGAGCCACTCTTACTTTGCTGCTCAATGAGCCAACGGACGTGACTGAGGAGTCCAGTAAAGCGCGCATTGATACTCGCTTCTGAAAGTACCAACTGACTTCCCTGTGCTGTCAGTTGGCTGGTTGAATTGGCGCTTAAGACCGGGTAGGCTTGCCGGGTTTCTGCAAGAAGATTATTTGCTGAAGAATTAACTTCAATTGGTGGATTGGGAATGAAAGTCGCAGCAAAAAAGCCCAATGCAAAAAGTGCCGACATCTTTGCGAATATCCTCCCCATGTGTCTCTATTAAAGCAATATAGAGAGGTGATAACAATGAAAGTTATGAACCGATTTATCAACAAGTTATTAGTAGTTTATACACAAAAGGGCGCCCGGTTCGCGGGCGCCCTTTTGTGATATTTTTGGTATTTATTACTTGCCACTTCTCATCAATTTGCCTGGCTTACGACGGGCGACAATGAGTTTGTTTGAGTATTTCTTTGGTGATCGAGTCTTCTGGCCCTTACCGGTTGGTCGACCTTGTTTGGTTCGACTTCGACGGTGACCGCGAGGAGACTTACCTTCACCTCCTCCGTGTGGGTGGTCCACAGCGTTTTTCGCCGTACCGCGAGTCTTCGGACGAAGTCCCATGTGTCGTGCGCGTCCCGCCTTACCGATACTTACGAGTCGGTGTTCTTCGTTTGATACTGAACCAATTGAAGCCCATGAGGTATTAGCTACCTTTCGGAGTTCACTTGATGGCATCTTGAGGGTCGTGTGCTTTGGATCTTGCGCTACCACTTCGATGTGGGTACCAGCTGAACGACCGAGCTTGGCGCCGTTTTCAGGCTTGAGCTCGACATTGTAGACAAAAGTACCGACAGGGATAGCGTTGAGTGGAAGACGGTTTCCTACAGCGACCTTAGCGGTTGCTGAAGTAATAACGGTAGCTCCCTTTCCAAGCGCTTGTGGCGCCAGGATGTAGCGACGTTCACCATCGGCGTAACAGATAAGAGCGATAAAACCTGAGCGGAATGGGTCATATTCAATCGTTTCAACCGTTGCAGGAATTTCCTTCTTTTCGTACTTGAAGTCGATAAGACGATAAGTACGCTTGTTTCCACCACCGATGTAGTGCATGGTCGTACGACCTTGGTTGTTGCGTCCACCAGTACTGCGGCGACCCTTAGTCAAAGACTTAAGCGGTTCGCTTTGGGTAGTGGTGAGCTTTTTCTTATACTCGATAACTGAACCATCACGTCGTCCAGCTGAAGTAGGTTTATATTTTTTAATCATAGGTATTGGTTAGAAAATAGTGGCGTTAGCCTTATCTTCCTAACTTGTAATGTAGCTTCTAACGAAGCTGATTTGGTTTAAATTTAGATGAAATGCGCGGCGCGCAAGGAATCGGACGAGAGCCGTACTCCTTGTACGGTGAGCGCCCGATTACCGCAGCGCAACAAAGCAGTTCGCCAAATTTAGACCAAATTTATCGTGTCACCTTTTTTGAGGTAAACATATGCCTTCTTCATACCAGACACCATAATAGTGCGGTTGGTAGAACCCTTCGGGCGGTGAGCTGGTCGCTTGTTGACGATATTGACCTTTACCGGCGTCACATTAAAGAGAGCCTTTACTGCATCTCGCACCTGGAACTTAGTCGCATCACGCTTCACCTCAAAGGTGTACACGTTTGCTTCACCCATCTTCACTGATTTCTCAGTGAAATGTGGCTTAACCAAGACAGAGCTAAGATTGCGGTCAGTTGCCATTGCTGGCGCTGACTTTGCTGCAGTAACGACAGCCTCTTTGTTTACTTCTTTCTTTTTTCCAAAGAGAGCCATATTACTTAGACTTAGGTGCTGTAGTCGCGATACGCTTCTCGAGTGCTTCCACTGAGCCAGCTGCGTCGGCAATAACAACGTACTTATAAGTGAGGAGATCGACAGGATTCACATTCTTCGCTTGGATAACTTCGAAGTTACCAAAGTTTCGGAAACTCTTTTCAGTTGCGAGGTCACGGTCAGCAATCAAAATGATAGCTGCGTTCTTTCGCTTCTTAGCGAGCATTTCGTTGCCTGTACCATTAGCAATGGCGCCAATGATGAGCTTCGCTTCTTTTGCTTTTGGTTCACCAAATTTTAGTGAATCAATGAAGATTACTTCAAGATCAGCAAACTTCTTTGAGAGGACAGTCGCCAAAGCTTTGGCTCGTACCTTCTTGTTGATTTTTACTGTGTAATCTTTACCGTTGATTGGGCCATGAGCCACACCTCCACCAACCCAGATTGGTGAACGGGTAGAACCATGTCGAGCGCGTCCGGTTCCTTTCTGCTTCCATGGCTTCTTACCTCCTCCGCGTACTTCACCGCGACCTTTCGTGTGAGCAGAACTTTCGCCACGAGCATTAGCTTGCATACCGATGACCACTTCGTGGACCAGGT
>JAYVWI010000024.1:0-5126 GCA_043786195.1 Minisyncoccota bacterium | reverse complement strand
TGCGGATGTTCTTTTCTTTTAGAATAGTGAGTACTCCGAAGCCGTCCATTTTTGGCATGAGAAGATCTAGTAATATCAAAGAAAACGACTCTTTCAAGAGGAGAGCAACACCATCTTCACCATTAAATACGGCGGTGACAGCAAAACCAGCATGCGAGAGTTTGAGTTCCAGTGCACGGGCGAGAGTTTTCTCGTCCTCAATAATAAGTATTTTTTTAGGTGTTTTCAAAATAGTAGGTTTTAAATATCTCTACGTACCATACGCTGTTTTGTTCGGAAAGCCAATTTCAAGCTCGTTCTAGTTAGTAAAAATACAGGTTGAGGATAGTTAAAACTAAAAATTCACAACAGAGACTCGAGAGCTTTCACATAAAAACAACAGAAATTCCTCTGTCCTGATATATAGAGCCGCACTAGTGTCTGGACTATTACAGCAGGATGCCTACTTTTTCGAAAACGAGGTTGTGAACAAAACTCTGAAGTGCCAGTGTTTACCTATACCCCCTGGGGGGTATATACTATAGACATGAAATACATGGAAGACGATAGTAAAAGTAAAATTATTCGACGCTTAAAACTTATCGAGGGCCAAATTCGTGGTCTGCAGAAAATGGTGGAAAACGATACATACTGTATCGATGTGATTACGCAGACTTCAGCAGTCAAGCAAGGGCTGTCTAACGTCGAGGATGTGCTTTTAGAAAACCATCTTGGCGGCTGTATTTTGAAGCAAATACAAGCTGGTCAGACTGATAAAGCCAAGGCGGAGATATTGAAAGTCTATAAGTTAAAGAGAAAATAATATGCATACCCATACCTACCGAGTAAAAGGCATGCACTGCGCTTCTTGTTCGTCAATTATCGAAAAGACGTTTAAGAAAATTGACGGGGTAGAGTCAGCTGAAGTGAATTATGGGACAGAAAAGGCCAAGCTATCTTTCGACTCCGACAAAATTACTGCACAGGAGCTATCCAAACATATTGAACCGCTCGGGTATTCCTTGGAGACTGCCCCCTCAGCCGAAGAAATGGGCATGTCAGCTGATGAGCATGCGGCGCATCTTGGTCTCAATCAAACGAAACAAGAAAAAATTGCTGAGGTGGCAGAAATGCGGTCAAAATTGGTGATAGCGATACCTTTGGCTGTCCTGAGTATTTTTGTGATGGGGTGGGATACGCTGGCTCAGTTTGGGTTAACTCCGGGTATGAGTCACACGGTGTCTGAATTCTTCCATCATCTGCTGCCTATTTTTGCTACGTATGTGTTGTTTGTGGTGGGGAAGCCGTACCTACTTGGGTTCTACCGGTTTCTTCGGTATGGAAAGGCCAATATGGATACGCTTATCGGTATCGGTACTTCCGCCGCGTTTCTCTATAGTTTCATTTTATCGGCGTTTGAAGAAACGTTGGCGCCGTTTGTGAATGTAACGCAAACGTACTACGACGTCACTATTGTGGTGATTACCTTTATCGCTCTAGGAAAATATCTTGAAGCGCGATCGAAGATCAAAACTGGAGATGCAATTGAAAAACTCTTAAACTTGCAAGCTAAAACCGCACTGGTCATTCGCGAAGGAAAAGAAGTTGAAGTGTCAGTACAAGACGTGGTACGTGGGGATGTAATTATCATGAAGCCTGGTTCAAAAATCCCCGTGGACGGGGTGATTACTGAAGGATCATCATATATTGATGAATCCATGGTCACGGGCGAGCCGATGCCGGTGCAAAAAAATAGTGGTGACACAGTGGTGTCGGGTACTGTCAACACTACTGGCTCGTTTACCTTTGAAGCTACCAAGGTAGGCTCGGAAACCTTTTTGGCGCAGATAATCCACATGGTAGAGGAGGCACAGGGTAGTAAGGCACCAATTCAAGCATTGGCCGATAAAATATCAAGTATCTTTGTTCCCATTACACTCGTCATTGCCTTCGTTACGTTTGGTGCCTGGCTGGTATTTGGCGCTGGTCCGCTTGGTTTCGCTCAAGCTTTGTCCTATGGCCTCGTTTCGTTTGTAGGGGTACTCGTGATTGCCTGCCCATGTGCTCTTGGTCTCGCAACACCGACCGCGATTATTGTCGGAGTGGGTAAGGGGGCGAAGGAAGGGATTTTGATTAAAGACGCAGCCACCCTAGAAAAGCTTCACAATGTTGACGTGGTTGTGGTCGATAAGACTGGCACTATTACGGTTGGAAAACCAACCGTGACTGATATTCAAATTCTTTCAGAGCATGGTCAAGAAGAATTTCTTTCAGTCCTTGCCTCTCTAGAAACAAAATCAGAACATCCGATTGCGCACGCGATCGTGAACTACGCTAAAGAAAAAGGTCTGACACTCGACGTGGTCACTAACTTTGAGAGTGAGCAAGGTAAGGGACTAAAAGGCATTTTCAACGGAAAAGAATTTTATGTCGGAAATGTGACCTATATCACTGAACTGGGATTGGCCTTTGATGTATCACCAATCGAGCGATTTACAGCAGAAGGTAAAACACCGGTCATTCTTGCTACAAAAGAAGCGGTCTTAGGATTTGTCATGGTGGCTGATGAGATTAAATCTGAATCAAAGCAGGCCGTTGCTGATCTTCATAAATTGGGAATTAAGGTCGTGATGCTCACCGGCGATGACGAGAGGGCTGCCAAGCATATTGCGTCGTTAGTCGGTATTGATGAGGTGATTGCGCACGTGTTGCCGCAAGACAAGTTAGCCAAGATTAAAGCCCTCCAAGCAGAGGGGAAGATTGTAGCGATGGCCGGTGACGGTGTGAATGACGCCCCAGCGCTAGCACAGGCTGATATCGGAATTGCGATGGGGACGGGGACTGATGTAGCTATTGAATCAGCAGGCATTACGCTGCTTGGTGGCGACATCTCAAAGCTCGTGAAAGCCGTGAAGCTTTCTAAGATAACTATGAGAGGGATTAAACAAAACCTCTTTTGGGCGTTCATCTATAACATTGTCGGTATTCCGCTCGCGGCCGGAGTCTTTTATCCAGTATTTGGTTGGCTTCTCAATCCAGTCTTTGCCGGCTTTGCGATGGCCATGTCTTCCGTCTCGGTGGTTTCAAATTCACTAAGAATTAAAGCCAAGAAACTCTAGTTATGAAAAAGAAAATATTAAGAAAAATTATAGCGGCTGAGGAAAATGTCCTTCTTTTGGATATTCGCGAGACAGAAGAACTGTCTGATGTTCCAGTAATACCAGGTTCAGTTCATGTGCCAATGGGTAGGGTTTTTACAGAGGTAGGGAAAGGTAATTTGCCGAAAGATAAGCAAATAATTGTTATTTGCCGCAGCGGTAAGCGGGCAGCGATTGTTCAGCGTGAACTACTTGCGTTGGGGTATCAAGTCACTGCCTTAGAAGGAGGATTACAAGAATATTTCACCGCATAAATTATGAAAACGTACACCTTTCATGTTCACGGTATGCACTGCAATGCGTGCGTGCTACTAGTTGAAAGTGAATTGAAAGATCTGCCGCAGATTACTCAAGTAAAGGCAACTTTGGGGAATCATTCAGTGAAGCTGACTGCTGATTTTGGTGAAAGATTACCTGAACAAATTGTCGAAGAACTTTCGGTTCCGCTCTCACCACACGGCTACATTGTGGCAATCGAAAGGCAGACTCATATTGCGAAATGGGGAGAGTTCAAACTGGCCGTGCCGATTGCGTTGGCATTTTTCGTTGGATTTATTTTTCTTCAGAAAATAGGAATCATCGGTCTCGTTAGTGCTGGCCGTGTTACGTACGGAACTGCCTTTGTGATTGGCGTTATCGCATCACTCTCGACTTGTATGGCGGTGGTGGGGGGTCTGGTCCTTTCTATCTCTGCCACGTTTGCAAAAGAGGGCGATAACGTGAGACCACAAGTGCTCTTCCATGTCGGGCGACTCGCCGCATTCTTTATACTCGGAGGGGTGATTGGAGTTGTCGGAGCCGCTTTTACTCTTACTACCTGGACCACCTTTATCCTTAGTTTCGTCATCGGAATGGTCATGTTGATTCTCGGGCTCAATCTCCTTGATACGTTTTCCTGGACTAAAAAGCTCCAACCATCGATGCCTCGATTTATCGCTAAACATGCGCACGGTGTTTCGACACTCAACCATACCCTCACCCCAGCCTTGATTGGGGTCGCCACATTTTTCTTACCGTGCGGGTTTACCCAGTCGATGCAACTCTACACGCTCTCGACCGGGAATTTTCTGGAGGGTGGCCTGACGATGCTCGTGTTTGCTCTGGGGACTTTACCCGTCTTGGCACTAATTAGCTTTAGTTCATTCAGTATTCAAAATAGTTCAAAATCCGGAGTCTTCTTCAAGACTGCCGGCCTAATTGTGATTCTGTTTGCCCTATTCAATCTCATTAACAGTTTAGTCGTGATTGGCATACTTCCGCCAATCTTTAATTTTTAGTACAGTATAGTTATGAAAGGAATTGTTATCTCTATTGCGATTGGCCTCTTTATTATCGGCGGCGCTTTTTGGCTCACCAAAAATAAAGCTCCCGTGGCGCCCGTCGCGACTGCCAGTAATGTGAGTGTAGTAGATGGTGTGCAGATTATTGAGATAAGTGCCAAAGGTGGGTACTCCCCAGAAAAAAGTGTAGCGAAAGCTGGGATGCCCACAGTCATTCGTTTTCAAACTAGCACTACGTTTGATTGTTCTTCGTCAGTTCGAATTCCTAGTCTAAATATAACGAAGGCACTTCCACAGACTGGAACTACAGATATTGACGTTGGAAGTCAAAATGCCATCACCTTACAAGGAACCTGTGGAATGGGCATGTATCCTTTTGAGGTGGATTTTCAGTCTTAGGGTTGGTCAGAAAAGTTTTAGATAGGGGAGGAACTCCTTCCCCTTAGAGGGGCAGTACCCCAATTAGATACTTTATTTCGTTGCACTCATAGAGTCTCTCAATCAGGCTTTGAATCCCTCGTAAAGTGCATCCCACGCACTTTACTTCCCGGTGCACTAATAAAAATCAGCCCAGGCAATGCCTGGGCTGATTTTTAAATAGTGCGCTGAGTTGGAGGAGGTTCGACACTTTTGTTAAATTAGAAAGAGTTAGAGTCTCTGTCCGCCAGCACTACCTTCAGTTATTTACGGGTACATAAATATATAAATA
>JAYVWI010000023.1:0-3792 GCA_043786195.1 Minisyncoccota bacterium | reverse complement strand
ATGGCTGAGATCGCTGATTTAGAAGTAACGCTCGAAGCAATCCGAAACGGAAGTTCGGAGCAGTTTCGTACTATCTATGAAGGGTTGATTGACCACGTCTATCCGTACGTCCGCTATCGGACCAATACAGAGGATCAGGCTCTCGATTTGACCCAGGAGGTATTCATAGATTTGTACAGGGCGCTTGGGACGTTTACTTATCACACTCGTTCCCAATTCTACAGTTTCGTCTTTGTGATTGTGAAGCGTAAGTTAGCAAAACATTATGCTGAACAGAATCTCAAACAACCAACTGTAGAATTCAACGAATCAGTGACTGCTGCACCCACTCAAGACACCGAAACCACCGACTTGGTCAACCGTGAACTGGCGAAGCTTGATGATATAACACGCGAAATTATCATCTTGCATCACTGGTCACGGTACACCTTCTCGGAAATTGCTGCAGTACTCCATCTTACCGAGTCAGCAGTCCGGGTCCGACACCATCGAGCCCTCAAAGTATTGTCAGCATTCCTTATTAATCCCTCATAGCGTATGTCATCAGAACAGAAAATAACCCAACTCCTTGAAGAAAATACACCTGCGCTATCAGCGGTTCAGAAGGAGGCTTTGTGGACGCAAATTGAATCTTCGCTCGTCGTACCCACCCCAATCCCAACCCCATTTTTATTTACCTTTATACAAACAAGATATATGGCATCATTTATTCTCGCCCTTATGTTAGTACTGGGAAGTACCGGTACTGTCATGGCGTCAAATTCAGCTCGCCCAGGCGACCTACTTTATCCAATTGATCGTGCAACCGAACACGTTGAGGGTTCATTCCTACGAGGTGATGTCAAAGCGCACTTTACCGCGCAGTTGGCCCAAGAGCGAGTTGATGAATTGCATGCATTGTTGAACGACGACACAAAGAAAGATAAAGAAGGGAAGCTTTCAGATGAAGGAAAGAAGAATTCAAATGAAGCCGCCGTCCTGGCTCTTAAGATGGTAGATGACATTCATCTTAATAATGAAGCGCGCCATCAACTTTTAATGAAATTGCGTGCTGAGCTTAAAGGAGTTGATGTTGGAGTTAGTGACGATCGCCTCAAAGACGACGAAGACGACAACGAACAAGGCGAAGACAAGCAAGACAAGACTGAGGACTCCGGCAGTGGAAAGCATAGTCAGGAAAGCCGAGGTCACGATAATGACAGAAGGGGAGGAAATCGTGACCAGGGCGACGGTGTAGGTATCAACGCCAGCACTACCATCAATCTCGACACAGGAATCTTTGTTCCTGCTGGTCACGGCACCGGTCGAGCAGATGATGAACAAGATGACGTAAATGAAAACGAACGAGAAGGAGACGATGATTCGACTAGTGCTCCACAAGAATCAATCAACTTGCATGTTAATGGAGAAGTGGAGTTGGATGATTAGATAAACAAACTGCCCGTCTTAGGACGGGCAGTTTGTTTTTACTTTGGTGCGCGATGAGAGACTCGAACTCCCGACCTTTCCGGTGTAAACGGACTGCTCTACCAACTGAGCTAATCGCGCATAATTGCGTGGCACCATAGTACCCGTTTTTAGAAATAATTCAATAGGGAAACTAAATGCGGCGAATCCTGATGGATACGCCGCTGACTGGGGAAGCGCTAGTATGCGCGCGAAAAAATGGGTGGCCGGGTCGGCTGACGTTCCTGCCAAGATTTGGCTGGGTGGTGGGGGTGGTTCGCCCGTTCGTTGCGACCGCTGTACAAAGGACTGTCTAATGGACTCAAGATCAATGCAGGTCTCCCTATGGTCGGACAACATCTTTATGGTTCTTTTTCTAGGTAAGTGCAAGTATACTAGTCGGCATATGATTGAAATGTACGCGGTTGTCTCGGGGAAGGTGCAAGGAGTGCGGTATCGTACCTATGTGCAGGAGTCAGCGACAGACTTGCAGTTGATTGGCTATGTGAAGAATCTTCGTGACGGCACGGTCGAGGTGGTGGCGCAAGGTATGCCCGATACGCTCAAGGAATTTGTGGAGTATTTAAATGAGGGTTCGCTACTTTCTAAGGTCGAAAGTGTCTCGGTTGATTGGCGGAGCATCTCCGCAACGTACATCGAATTTTCTTTGTTGCACTAAGATATGGACGAACAAACGAAGCCTCAGTGTCTAGGCTTTATTATGGACGGGAATCGCCGCTGGGCTAAGGAGCAAAATCTCCCCACCCTCGAAGGACATCAAAAAGGTCTCGACGTTTTTCTTGACGCTGTGCGTTTTGTACGTGATGAAAAAATACCTCACGCGGTGTTCTACGCGTTTTCTACCGAGAATTGGAATCGAACAGAAGTTGAAGTGACTTATCTCATGACGTTATTTTCTGGACTACTTGCGCGGATGAGTGAGGAGCTGGTAGAGCAAGGTGTGCGAGTGCGTATAGTAGGAAAGCGGCAAGATTTTTCTGACGAACTGCAGAAGCAAATGAGTGAACTTGAAGAGAAGAGTCTAGAATATTCAGACACTACGATTTGGATTGCACTTTCTTATGGCGGTCGAGCGGAGCTTATTGAAGCGGTAAACGAAGCTATTAAAAATAGTAACGTAGTCGACGAAATCTCTTTTGAAAAATTACTTTGGACGACTGGTTTGCCTGATCCCGACATGATCGTGCGCACTAGTGGGGAAGAGCGCCTTTCAAATTTTCTCACGTGGAAATCGGTCTATAGCGAATTTTATTTTATCAAAAAACATTGGCCGGCTTTGACCAAAGCCGATTTTAAGGACATACTCTTGCAATATGAAAAACGACAGCGACGTCATGGTACCTGAGCCGACCGTTATCTACGAAGATAACGATGTTTTGGTGATTAATAAGCCGGAAGGCTGGATGGTACACGAAGACGGAAAAACTGACGGTTCGCCACTCGTGGTGGACTGGTTTTTGGCGCGCGTACCAGAATCTAAAGGAGTTGGCGAAGTGGGTTATTCCCCAAAGGGAGTAGAGCTCAACCGCTCAGGCATCGTGCACCGACTCGACCGCGAGACATCAGGAATCCTTATTCTCGCAAAGAATCAAGACGCCCATCAGTTCCTTAAACAGCAATTTAAAGATCGCTTGGTGTACAAAGAGTACCGTGCCTTTGTGTACGGTAGGCTTCACGATCGGTGGGGAACCATCAATCGCCCGATTGGGCGCAGTGCCAAGGATCATCGAGTGCGTTCAGCTATGCGGGGCGCCAAGGGTCTGATGCGTGAAGCTGTTACCGACTTTGAACGCATCGGCATTGGTGAATACGAAGGTGAGTCATTTTCGTATGTGAAACTCATTCCCAAGACCGGCCGCACCCACCAGCTCCGGGTGCACATGCGCGCCATTGATCGACCGATTATAAATGACGACCTGTACGCGACCCATGTCATGCCAAAATCAAACAATCTTGGTATGAAGCGCCTAGCACTTCACGCGCACATGCTCGAACTCGCTCTCCCAAATGGCCAGACCGAACGCTTCATAGCCCCAGTCCCACAATCCTTTGAAGAAGCAGCAGAACGAATTGCGGTGGAATAAGAAAAGAAAAAGGGCGACATCATCGGTGTCGCCCTTTGTATTACTATGCCGCCTGAGCGAGATAGCTGTTGCTGTATTGCTTGTTCGCAGTTTCCTCAGTGTACCTTCCAAGAAAGACTGGGACTTCAACCCAGTCCGTCATTTCGTGTACTTCTATCTCGAGCATGACCAGTCCGGTGCGGTGTCCGCCAAAGACGTCGAGCTCGCAGTAGTGACCCTGGTAGAGGAAGCAGTGGCGAGT
>JAYVWI010000022.1:0-15453 GCA_043786195.1 Minisyncoccota bacterium | reverse complement strand
GCACATTCGTGCTGGGTTTTGTTTTATCTATGTGCTCTCACCAGGAATCGGACCTGGATCGCCAATTCCGAAAACTGGCATTCTATCCATTAAACTATGAGAGCGATGGTCTCTGTATCACACCAAAACTGATGTGCGCCAAATTCTACCCTAGAAACCAAATAATTCAAGTATCTTCAGACCAAGTGGCTCGTGGATGAGTTCTTCGTGTAGTTTTTCTTTGAGAATTGATTCAATGTCATCAATGTGGTCAATGGGAATTGGGAGCACAAGTAGTGGCACGCTCTTGCGATTAGTTCTGATAAGAAGCTGCGGGCCACGATGGTCTTCTTCATCAATATGAAAGGCCGCGAGAGTTGTATAAGGAAAGAGCTCGTCTTCCACCTTCACGCCACGCACGGTCACTGCATAAGGTACGATTGCCGGTCGCTTAGAAGCTGACATCGCCAACACCCCACCAGCGAGACCGAGTAATAACGCAAAAAGAACATTATCAAAAATAATCGCTGTGACCACTAGTGCAATGACGATGATAGCCAACGCCAAAAACCAGTCGTTGCCCTTTTCGACATGATGATGTTGTGGCGCTTCCCACGATACGGCTCGAACTGCTGGTTCCATTTCCTCTAGTCTATCACAAGGCCGGTGTACATTTTGACCCACTTCTGTTACTATCTCAGCCACAAACGACCACCTAGACCACACCAGGCGGCCGCATAAATATATGGAGGGATGGCCGAGTGGTTGATGGCGATGGTCTTGAAAACCATTAAGGGTGAAAGCTCTTCGAGGGTTCGAATCCCTCTCCCTCCGCTTGTAGAAAATGCACCCATTTGGGTGCATTTTCTTGAGTGGAGGGAGAGTAAAGCGCGGGGCGCTTTACGTAGGGATTCGAAGCCCGATTGAGCTAGATTGTGAGTTTACGAAACAATCTAGCCAATTGGGATACTGGTCATGTAATGCCCGAAATTCCCTCTCCCTCCGCCCATTATAAACAACACTTCAGTGTTGTTTTTATTTCTCTTTAAACTCAAATACTCCGTTCCAGTTTTCCGGTGGTTCTATCAAAAGAATTTCTGTGCGCTTAAGAAAAACGGCGCTTGGTCCGTCTTCCGGAATAACCTCCAGAGCCGCTTTGAAAAAGACTGCAGCTTCCTTAAAATCACCCGCTTTATAGCTTCCCCGGCCATTTGCAAAGTTCTTCAGCATCTCTTTTTTAGTATCGGTATATTCACAGGTGAGGAGTTCGTAGATACGCCGCGGCTTACTTTTGCCTTTTACCATTACCTCGTCAAGTTCGCGGGTACGAAGGTGAGAAATGTTTTTAATTGCCTCGTAGGTACCTTCGCCGATAATACACTGTACACCGTACTGTTTAGTCAGACTTTCGATACGCGCTGCAAAGTTAACCTCATCTCCAATAATTGAATAATTAAATCGTCGGGACGATCCCATGTTCCCCACTATCACCTCTCCTGTACTGACCCCTATTCCAATCGCGAACGTCGGTCGACCTTCACGCTTCCACCGTTCGTTAAGGATTGCTAATGCGTTGAACATTGCCAAAACACTTTCACAAGCCAATTTTGCATGCTGATCATTTTTAAGTGGTGCTCCCCAAAACGCCATCACCGCATCTCCGATATATTTATCCACGAGGCCCTGATGGTGCATAACCGCTTCAGACATTTCCTCGAGGTATTCATTGAGCTGCGCCATTAGTTGCTGCGGGGTAAGAGTTTCAGCAATACTGGTAAAGCCGCGGATGTCAGAAAATAGAATTGAGAGTTCACGAGTTTCTCCACCGAGACCAAGCTTGTCTGGCTGAGTATAGAGTTCAGCGATTACCTCCGGTGCCACATAATGTTCAAAACTACTTCTAATAAAATGTTTCTCCTTCGTCTCAAACAGATATTGTAAAAGTAACAAGCTACTTGAGAGACCGACAAATAACACAAGTGCGTAGAGGTGCGGGAGTACGAGGTTAGCCGTGAAGGCTATATATGAAAGCACAACGATACCGACAGCCAAGCCGCTCAGCGTAAGAGTCAGTCTCAATAGTGACCTAATGCGCTGGAGGGAAAAGAGCACGAAAAGCGCAATAATGATAAGTAACAAACACCCACTGACGCGAGGCAGCATCGTCAAAGAGTGGCCGGAACGAAGCGTTTCGATGGTGTTGGCGTGAATCTCTACTCCGGCCATAGCGCCGAAAGGCGTCTGAAAACTGTCCCCCAGACCAGCCGCGCTGGCGCCGACTAAAACAGTCTTGTCAGCGAAAAACTCTTTGGGAATAGCACCTTTATAGACGTCGGCATACGAAATGGTGGTGTAACTCTTGGCCGGGCCGCGGTAATACACCAGAGTGTTTTTCATCGTACTGTGGTTCCCCGCCAGGATTGTATCGAGACTCTCCAGTCCCTCCCTTTGTAACGTGGCTGTGCGGACAATACTATCTCGATCGGGAGCAGTATTTACAAATCCACTCAAACTATTATTGCTAAGTGTCTCTATTGGATAAATCACTCGACCGCTCTGTTCATCTATCACCGCTGACAAAACCACCTGCCCTTTAAAGGCGCTCAAGGCTGCCGCAAACACTTCGTCGTCTTGTTGTCCTTGCTGAGAAGGCTCTGTAAAAAGCACATCAAATCCAACCGCCCGAGCTTCATTAACATTTTGTAAAAGTTGCGCATGCACGCTGCGTGACCAGGGCCATTGCCCAATGTCCGCAAGACTTTCTTCGTCAATATCGACAATAATGATGTCTGGCGTGACTGGTTGGACAGAAAAAAATCGGTCGGTGAGTTGCGCCTGGAGCGTAGCAAAAAGTCCAAACCAGTAGCCCATTCCCACAAGAACCGTCACCAGTACTGTCGTACCGTATAAAAATGCTTTTCGAGTGGTAGTGTGTACGACCATATACTACGGGGCTACCTTACTAGTTGCTTGTTGCGTTCCCGCGTGAACCTCAACACTGACGGCGGTGTCCGATCTTGGGTAGGGTACTTTAAGTTCGCTACTAGACAACGCCTCAAAAGACATTGGTTCACCAGCAACCAACACGGCGTCCACTCTATCCAAACCAGTCCCCTGAATATCTATATATGTAGCCTGAGTTTGATCAATTGCAAAAAGTGTCCTCGTGATACTAAGACTACTCACCGTAGATTGTACAGTGAACGCCGACTTTAGTAATGCCGTTCCAGCTGGTGAAGCCACTTCGAGATCGTAGCTCCCGTCACCATCTATAAACTCCGTGGTGTTGATCACTATCACTCCAACGTTGGTCACCGCAAATTCGGTAGATTTTTTATTTAAAAGAACGCTTGTTACCGCCGCTAAGTTACCTCCGGTAATACGAACAATACTGACAGTACGAGGATCAAACTGTCGCGGTGAGACAGACGAAATCGTGGGGCTCTGTGTAATCACGGGGGGCGAATTTGTTATTGGTGAGGTCTCGATTATCGGTGCGGTGGTGGCATCTTTAATAAACTGATCGAGTGAGTTTTTTGGTGTTGGTGTACCTGGCTCGGGATTATTCTCTAGGTACCAGTCGTTCCTATCATCGGCGCTAATTGGCCGGACGATAAAGTGAGTGCCGTCGTCTTCTACGGCATATCCGGCTGACACCGCGATAGTCGAGCTAGCGACAATCTCCCCCGTCTGCGCATCGCGACGACTAATCCAGACGGTTCCTTCACTCACAATCAAGCTGCGTTTTGGATCAAGACTAACTCCAAACGATGTTCCACGTACGGCCGCTACCATCGTCGGCGTATAGATTTCGAACACTTCATCCTGCTCGAGCGCCCGCGCAACCTTACTCCAAATTTTTCCGGCGATTAATGTGAAGTGGGATTGTTTTTTGTCAGGACCAAAATTAAGAGTGAGTTCAGTGTTGTTATCAAGAGAAGAAATAATGGTAGCTTCACGCGCCACAATAGCTCGACCGTCGGACGAGGTCTTTACTGTACTTCCGTCACTCGCGCTGGTGGTACTAGCAATTACCACCCAGGGACTTTGAGCGTCCGCAGCTAGGAGTGACACGTCCGCACTTAAAGGAGTAACTGCCACCATAGGCGAAGCCACCGGGGTAGGGGGTGGTGTTTCCTTAGAAATATCTGAGTGACGAAGCCAATATACTCCGAACACAACAACAAAAAGTAAGAGTATTCCGAGACCAATACAAAGACGCTTCATATATAACAAAGTATACCTGATTTAAAAGAAAGCACCGATTGATGCTTTCTTTTAATCCTAGAAACTAGTATCGGCTGCCGGTTAACTCTTATACTCAACCGCAAATTTTTGAACGGTATTATTTACTTGTTCTTTTAACTTCAGGCTGGCCTTTTTGGCAGACGTTTCAAGCGTAAAAAGTATTTCATCTTTATTACTTTCCCTCACGTTTAACCGACACTTCTCCATATCAAAGATACTCGGGTATTCTTTTTCCAGCTGCTGTAAGAGCGACTTCTCCACTTTTTCCACGGTGGTGAACTGTGTCCAAAGTAAGCAGAATTCTGTTTTAATTCTTCGTGGTTTTAACTTGCTAAAGTTCACGATTTCCTGACTGCGCACAAGACTGTTTGGAATAAGAAGAATGTCACCACTTTCCGTTCTTAGTTGCACACTCGAAAAAGTAATATTCTTTACCACTCCCTTTGGCATTCCTCCCACTTGGATGTAGTCTCCGATTTCGTAATCTTCAGTAAACATAATCGCAAACCCAAATAAGAAACTCTTGATGAAGTCTTGGAAGATAAGCGTGAGGGTTACTGCAAAGATAGCGATGGAGCTAAGGAAACTCTTAAACTCAATATCAAAGACGATAAAAATAAAGGCGACGGTCGCGAACACGGTCGCGGCATTTACGACGGCATTTACACCGACCGTAAAGTTGTCATGCTCTTCGTTTGAAATTTCTCTACGATGACGGTGCCGTGAGACGATAACAATACGAACAGCATTTACAATAGTGTTAAAAATAAGTGTGTACACCACCACTTCGAGTACTTTGGTCGCGTGAGGAATATCACGTATCAAAATGAGACTAAACGCCCGGAAGAAAAGAAGGGTGATGAGTAAAACAGCCGTTAAAACAAACTGTCGTTTGCGATGTACCGAAACAGCTGCTGATTTCAATGTAAGTAATTGGAATAATCTTTTCACCTACATAGAGTATCGTGATATCTCAAATGAAACCAGAGGAAAACTATTATAAAAAACACCCCCGCGGGTGCTTTCTATGTTTTTCTAAAGCTTTACCGTTCCGGCAATCACATCGACTAACTCCAATACTTTGAACGACTGTTGAGCGGCTTGGCAGGCGGACTGTTCGGTACCTTCGTAGTTGAGACATTGTACGGTTTGAATCACGAAATTCATACTCACGGTCTTATCATCTTTTGAAAATGAAATGTGGTAGTTGGTGTAGGAACTTCCAGCAGCACCTTCCTTCTCTTCTTGGACACAGTAGTGTCGTCCGTTGACTTCCTTTTCGGACACCGCTCCAATGCTGGCGACAGTAGTTGCACAGGAGTATGCGTCTTTGCTCACCACAAACTTCGGTGGCCACTCATTACCAGTGACGTAGTTGGTGCCTAGAGTTTCGGGGTATTTGAACGAGACACCGCTGTTTGGGTCTTTGGCTGATCGCCAATCTTTCTCATCTCCATACACACTTGGACAGGCAGCGAATTCGCATTGCGCACCTTCTCGCAGCACCGTCGAACCGTCTGAACATAATTTGGCATCGTTGTCGCAGTGGACGACCTGCGTAGTTGTCGCAGTCTGCACCACTGGCTCCATCTTGGCTTTGATGTTTTTAAGCACAACAAACCCAAGTGTACAAACAATAATAACAGCAGCAGCGATAAGGAGACGTTGTTTCATAAGGGAGTCATTATACGCGATTTTTTCTAAATGAGTACGCCGCACAGACTTACCGATGTACCTTTTCCAAAAAAATTCGTCGAGAAAAATTGGGCAAAGGGCTGGGTGGAGGTATTAATAAAACACTGCTTTTGGGCTGTTTTAATGCAATATTATTGACATTTTGTCTAATTTGTGATATCATATTAGCTGGGCATGTAATTCTAGTCACCTATTTCGGGTGCACACAAAAGGTCTTTGACAATGAACACTACTATGACACTGCGTCGTGAGGCGCCTAGTCGACTGCCTGGCTGGTTACAGCCAGCTCCGGCTGAAATGGTTGCCCAGCGCAACCATTTCTTCAAAAACGCGTTTGCGGAGCTAGGACTCAGGGCAGCTTTCGAGCTTCCGTTGTTCGCCCTCCAAAAGCGAACCAACCACTTGCTGACAGCCCTCCGCGTCAATGTCGCTACCGCGCCTAACATCCCTCTGACTTTCCCCCGGGAAAAGTTCTTGGGAACGGCGGCGCTCATCGGTATTATCGCTTCGTGTACTGCCCTTTCGGGCAATGCTACCGTGGCTGCCACCGCTGCGATGCCAACCGTCACAGCGACTTCGACCAACATTTCGGTAGCCACAACTGACGTCGAGAACCGCAAGGAGCTCGGCACCTACGCTGATCCGAACTATCGCTATCCGCACTTGCGGATCGAGACCGGAACGGCGACCCCAACGACTGCGACCTTCACTGCTTTCCACGGGAAGTACATCGGCCGCGGGCTCTACAGTCGTCTGCTCGGCGTAAAGGAAGAAATTCCCCAGATCGCGGTAGTAGACGTAAACGACCTTCGTGACACCATGTTTCGGCTGAAATACGCCAACAACAACGATGTCACGCCGTCGGCTCGCAAGATGCAAGGTCAGTATGCTGAGATGTACAACATACAGCGTACACATATGACGTTGCGTCAATTCGTACAAGGGGTTGATATGGTGATCAAAGAATCGGTCGCCAGCATCGACTGGGACGGCCTCTGTGCCGATCCGAAGCTCCAACTGAATGGTGAGCAATGCGCACTTGCGCAGAAACTCGCCGGACAGATTACTGCCGAAGAACAAGTGACCTACGGCATCACCGAGCAACTTGCCAACGACGGCAAGAATCATGGTGTTTACAACGCCTATGTCGTCGACATGGGGCTGCGCAACTTTGGTCGTGAATTTTTCGACCTGGTGCCAGCCCAAGGTGATGGCATGGCGTCCGGCGGTTTTTGGCAGTTCACCTGCTACGCCGTCGGGGCTTACAATCGTCTCGATAAAAAGACGGGACGGATGGTACCGGAAATCGCTCCGGTCACTATCGTAAGTCGTCACGCAGCTATCAAGGTGCCGGAATCCTTCCTCAACTTCAAGCGGACCGACCACGAACGTGCGAGTGTTTACTTTCGGGTGAGCAATCTAGCGTTTTTGGTGCGAGATGCAGCAAAGAACAAGAAGGCCTACGAAACCTTGGAACGTGTCGCAAACGGTGGACACGAACTCGATATGCTTACCTTCACAGCCACGTCGCACCATGCTCATAACAAGGTGCGCACTGACTTTGCCATGCCCTGGCTGAAGGACGGCGCTCGCAAGCCTTTTGCGAGTTACCTGCGCGGTCGGTTTGTGGAATACGGCGCTAAGACTCGGATCAACTTCCCGGGCCTGAATGCTTACCTCCACAACGAATCGCTGGCCGGCCTTCCTACTCAAAAAGGAGACCGGTCATGAAGAAGCGTTACGCTATCCCAGTAATGGGAACGATGTTGGGTGTCGGTCTCCTTGTGGGACTCTCCTCCAGCATCACACCAGCTCTGCCGGCTGTCTTGAGCGCTCCACCTGAGCGTATCGATGTCAGCCGGCCTAGTGCGGTTTTAGAAGTTCGTTCACTCGGACAACTGATTTCGCGCAGCGTTGAGATGGAGAAGATTGTTGAGTCGGGCACGTGGGGCGGCAACGCCGTCCAACGGGCTTGGTACAAGGACCATATGCTATTTATCGCAAACGGCCTCGTCCTTATCGGTTTTGACCTGGAAGCACTGCCGGAAAGCAGTGTGGTCGAGACCGACTCAACGGTGACCGTAAATCTCGGTTCGCCGAAAATTCTGTTCAGCAAACTCGATAACTCCAAATCGAGAGTGTACAACCGGGAGACAGGAACATTTAATTTCTCTCCGGACGTCAACCTCGAATCGAAGACTCGAGCAGAAGCGGAAGCAGCGCTCGTGGCTGCAGCCTGCCAAAATGGCGATTTGCAAAAAGGAGCACAGGACGGCCAGCGTGTCGTCAAAAACCTCCTCGAGCGAGTCTTCAAAGCGGCCAAGTTCAATAAAGAAGTTCGAGTTCTCTATACGGTGGGGCGGTGCTAACCGCCCCTGAAACTTCAAAGGGCCCCACCATGCGTGCATGTGTGGAGCCCTTTTTTTCTTGTCTACTTTTTCTTTCCAATATTCTTCTTTGGTTTTGGTTGGGGAAGGGCTTCGGCCGTGAGCTCAAATAATTCCGTCATCCAATGTCGGTCTTCAATTAACTCTTCCAAAATAACCATTGACGGTCTAGATCCATCATATGCACATCCTTCTTCGTACGAGTCACCAACAAATTCTTTTCCTGCCTCAGTAATTTTCACAAACAAAGTATCGTCACACACCAACGCCACGACTTTACTCCCGACATACAGCGCATACTCACCGAACATCTTTCGTGCTGAGACCGCCTCAACTGAAGTGAGTTGGTCGAGAATATAATCAACAGTTGCTTGTGCGGTGGACATACGATAAGTTGCGAATTTTGACTTTTAAAAAATTTACTGTTTACTGTCCTTAGATACACCGCTCATTATATAGAAAGAGAGGCTACCATGTCACATCTACCGGTTTCTGGAGTCGACTATCTGGTTGACCACTATCAAATTCTTGGTATGGAACGTACCGCAACCTCCAAAGAGGTGACCTCAGCTTGGCGGACGAAGGTGAAGCAATATCACCCCGACCGCATGGAGGGTCTTGCACCAGAGCTTATTGCCGAGGCAAGACACAAACTTTCGTTGATCAATGAAGCTTACGAAATTCTTGGCGACACAGAAAAGCGTGCGGCCTTTAATTACGTTTTGGAAAATTGGACGAAGCCCATCAGCACTGACGGTCGCGCCATTATCGACCTGACCGGCAATGCTGGCTTTTCCTTCGCGGGACTGCTGGGACACATGGACGGTACCGACGAGGAACACGAGACTCAGGCGGAACAAATCGCTAAGGATCTTTCCGGTTTCAATCCGGCGACATACGACTTCTTTACGGCGCAAGCAAAATCGGAAGCCGGTATTCCAAAAGAACTACTGCCAGCATATATCGAACAACTCCGGTCGCGCGATATGTACTTACAACTCAAGGAAAGTTTTATCTGGGACAGTCTCGGGTTGCAAAACTTTCAACCAAAAGCCGTACTTGGATATGCTGGAGCAGCTGCGGATGAGCTGGAACGCGTCCGTGATCAAGCGAATGAGTCACTAGCAAGTGAAGTCCGACTTCTCACAACTGGTGAGCGGACACTACTGCCTGCACCTAATACTTCAGGAGCCCTCGTGCCTGCTGAACTATTCGAACACCATCACGAACGACTTGTTGCGCACTTTGCACAGCAAGAAGAACGGCTTATGGTGGTGGCCGAAGAACGTGAAGTCGTGCTCCGACAGATCTTTGAGTCGGGGAGTGAAATCACCTACCACCCTGACGTGGTCGCATATACGGACATGCTCGTGGTGGAAATTGTGTTTCCTTCCCAAACAATACGCATCGCCTTCAAACTCAAAGACGGACATGCTGCAGGATTGGAGGTAGAAAATCTCGACAGTCTTTCTGACCCAGACACCGCGCGTGAATGGATACAAAACGGATACACGATTGTTTCCTTCAAACCTCAAGACGGTATCGACACAAAAGATGAGCTTGGCGAAGTAATCAGTCGACACGCCGCTCTAATACTTACTGAAGAGTCTTCTTAAAAAACGGCCGCGATCCTTTGAGTCGCGGCTATTTTCTATTTCAAATAACTATCGAAGTAAATCGCGTGGCAGGTATATCCGCCTGGATTTCTTTCAAGGTAGTCTTGATGATTTGCTTCCGCTGGCCAGAAGCGCGTGAGTGGCTCGAGCGTCGTGACGACAGGGTCACTCCAACGTTCTGATTCATTTACAATCTCTATCATCTCCTGCGCAATCTCTTTCTCTTCGTCACTGCCAACGAAAATTGCAGAGCGATAAGAAGTGCCTTTATCATTTCCTTGTTGATTGAGGGTGGTGGGATTGTGAATCTGGAAGAAGAAGTCTAAGAGCTGCTTATATGAAGTGACAACTGGATCGTAGGTAACCTCTACCGCCTCGGCATGGCCTGGGTGGGATTCGTACGTTGGGTTTTCATTTCTTCCACCCGTGTAGCCCGCTTCCGTGTCGATAACACCAGGCTGTGAGCGGAGTAAGTCCTCTAACCCCCAGAAGCAACCTCCGGCAAAAATAGCTTTTTTATATTGTGTCTCCATAATAGTTAATTATTTTGTAAATCAAGAGAAATGCCATTAATACAAAATCGGTCGTGTCGACCAAAGTCTCGTTCGCCTTCACCTTTACGCTCTGGCCCGTCCGGAAAGACGTGTCCGAGATGAGCCTTGCAGTTGGCACAGCGCACTTCTGTTCGTCGCATGCCGTGACTACTATCGTGAATTAGAATCACTGCTTCCTTATTGACCGGATCAGTAAAGGACGGCCAGCCTGAGCCAGAGTCAAATTTGGTGTCCGACATAAACAGCGCCGCATTACACACTGCGCAGTGAAATACCCCTTCCTCGTCAATATGAAGTAAGTCACTGGAGTGCGCCGGTTCCGTCCCATGCTCGCGGGCAATTCTATACAACTCTGGATTGTCTTTCTTCAATTGCTCATCTGTCTTCATATCTTGTATATCTTAAATGTTAAGTACACTTTACTACGTAGTATACCCCGAAATATTTCAGCGAGTCATGTATTATTGGGGGATATGGGACACGAATCGTTTGATACACCGGTGCCAGCGGTCGAAGAACCGCTACCGGAACAGCTTGATGAAACGGTTAAGTCTGACAAGGGAGAAATGTCTAATGAAAGTTGGCCAGCCTCTGCAACCGCTGAAGCCTACGAGGAGTACGAGGAACCTCCTGAAGTACGAGCCTACAACGAACGGAAGCAGGAATATAAAGACACCATCTCTCAGTGGAATACTCACATTGAGGCGGCTCTGGCAGGAGATGAAGCCACTCTTGACCACGACGAACTCGCTGCCGGTATCGACACCCGAGAACGCATGAAGCAAGAGCTCATGGAAGTCTCTGCCAACTATCCCGGCGATTGGACAGGACTTTTATATGAACGTATGGCGGATCCAGTGAGTAAAGAAAAATTTATCGCGCAAAGAACTGAAGCGATTCCCGTAATGAAAGATGGCGGAGTGGGCATGCTCGTTAAGACAACTGATTCTAAAGACCGTTATAAAAATCAAATCGATACATACGATGAGACCCTAGCGAAAGTATTTAGTTATACTAGAGTAAACAATGAGCGTCCCCATGTACTTGGGTCGAGCGAAGGCGTTGGTGACCCTGGTGTCGTATATTCTGGAGCGCACAAAAAAGATGGAACTCCGCTCACCCCACGTCAAAAAAATATTATTGAAGCGCATGAGAAAGGACATGGTCTACGGGACTTTGAATCACCACTTGATACTAGAGAAATACGTTTAGTTATTGACGAGGAACAACTAGCTGAACTTTCAAAAATTCGACGAGCTGAAAAGGATCCATCGTACAATTCCACCTATATCAGAGAACCCATCGAAATTATCGAACGTATGGCACAATTCAAAAACTACTTTGGGATGGGAGCTCAAGACACATTCGAGAAAAAACACCTCGATCACATACGCGCGCACTACATAGCAGACACCGGACTCGACAATGGCGCCACCAATCTTCTCACCTGTATCACCCCCGAAACCGAAACTGCATTTCTTAAGGTAATAAATAAATATCCAATATAAAGAAAAATCCCCTTACGGGGATTTTTCTTATTTCTTTACGTCTGACTTCTTGATGCGAGCGCTGAGGCGAGCCTTCTTGCGGTCTGCAGTGTTGTCCTTGATGACTCCACGCTTAGCTGCTTTGTCGATAGCCTTGTACGCCTTTGGAAGAAGTTCCTTGGCCTTCTGCACATCACCAGCGGCAACAGCCTTGGTGATATCTTTAGTAACATCTTTCATCGCTGTTTTGCGACGTAGATTGAATACTTGCTTTCGCTTTGATGCGCGTAGCGCTTTTTCTGCTCCTTTAGTAATTGGCATATGATTTAAATTTGAAGTGCGCATACTGTACCCCAGCTGTGGAAAAATGGCAAGTATTCGCGCTTTCCTTCTCTACTTAGTACAATACTCCTATGATTCGTATGCTTATCGGGGAAATTGTGGCCGTGACAGATGGGTATGTGACGGTACTAGTCGGGGGGGTCGGCTATTTAGTCGGTACCAGTACCAAGACTACTTTTTATAAAGTCGGTGAAACGGTCACCCTGCACACGCACCTCGCGGTGCGGGAAACCGCCATGGATTTGTACGGGTTCACCACTGTAACTGAACTCGATATTTTTGGACTTCTCATGTTAGTGCCCAAGATCGGTCCAAAGTCTGCGCTCCAAATAATGAACCAGGCCAGCCCAACTCTCCTTATGGAAGCCATCGGGAAGAAGGACCCACAGTACCTCCACAAGCTGTCAGGCATCGGCAAGAAAACCTGTGAAAACATCGTACAGTTCCTCCACGACAAGGTAGAGGGGATGGCCTTTTCTTCAGACCTTCAAGTCGGCAATGGTCTCACTGACGCCCAGACTGACGCCATCGACGCCCTGGTTTCACTCGGCTACGACCTTACCACCGCCCGCGAATCCGTGAAAAACCTCGACGGCACTGGCACCACCGCAAACGACCTCATCAAGCAAGCCCTCAAGCAGATGACATAAGACCCCCACTGACTAGTTATTCTTGGAGCCACTCCGTCATATAATAGATAGATATGGATAACGTTCGTAGCCTCATCAAGAAGTATGTACCTAAGTCGGTGTTTCAATTTTTTCAGCCGTACTATCACCTCACCCTCGCGCGGTACGGTGCTTTCAAATACAAACACCCTTCCAAGCAGATTACTGTTATTGCGGTAACAGGAACCAAGGGTAAGTCCACCACGACTGAGCTCATCGCCCAGATTCTGCGTGGCAGTGGACAGAAGATTGCTTCTCTTTCGACCATTCAATTTGTGATTGGTGACAAGACCGAACGCAACATGTTTAAGATGACGACACCTGGTCGCTTCTTTGTGCAGAAGTTTTTGCGAGACGCAGTCGACGCTGGCTGTACCTACGCTGTGCTAGAAATGTCGTCTGAAGGCGCGCGACAATTCCGTCACAAATTTATCGACTACGATGCGCTCGTCTTTACCAACCTCTCACCCGAACACATCGAGTCGCACGGTTCGTTTGAAAAATATAAAGCGGCCAAGCTCGCAATCGCTGAAGCGCTCGTGGATTCACCAAAGCGACCACGAGTGATAGTGGTAAATAGTGACGACGAGTACGGGGCGGAATTTCTCGCTACCAAAGTCGAGAAGCGGATTCCCTACAGCCTCAAAGACCTCTCTCTGCAGACTCTACATAAAGACAGTGTGAGCCTGGTACTCGAAGGTATCACTGTCCGCGTCCCTATCGCCGGCCTCTTCAATATCTACAATACAATCGCCGCTCTCAAGGTTTGCCAAGCCTTTGGCATCTCACTCGAAACCGCCGCCGAGGCCCTTCGTACTTTGAAACCTATCGCCGGCCGAGTGGAACAACTTGAAAGTGACCGTAATGCCAGCAAGCAGGTGACCGCAGTTGTAGATTATGCGCACACTGTAGATTCGCTTGAGAAGCTCTATCAAGCCTTCCCAGACAAACCAAAAGTCTGCGTCCTGGGGAACACCGGTGGTGGACGTGACACTTGGAAACGCCCTGAGATGGCCGCGGTAGCTGAGAAATATTGTGACCACGTTATTCTCACCAATGAAGACCCGTACGACGAAGACCCCAAGAAAATTATTGATGACATGGTAAAGGGTATGAGCAGTACAGAAAAGCTCATCGTCATCATGGATCGCAAGGAAGCAATTCGAAAAGCGATTGCCTTAGCGCCAGCCGGCGGCTACGTCCTCGTCTCCGGCAAAGGCACCGACCCCTACATTATGGAAGCAAACGGCAAGAAGACGCCGTGGAGTGATGCGGAAGTGGTGAAGGAACTGCTTGCAGAGCTAAAATAAAAAAAGCCCACGCAGAATGTGGGCTTTTTTTATTTTAATTTAACTCGCTGCTATAATAAACTTATGTCAAAAAACAAAAGTCTGTTTGTTCCTCTTTTTTTATCTGTTGCAATTATTTTAATCTTTTCACTTTTCTTTTGGGTATACCTAAAAAATCTTAAACACCCCGTTGAAAAACAACCGCTGGCTGCTGCAGAGGGCAACCCTTCGGCTATGACCCACGTAAAATCAGTGGCTCCGCTCTCGTGGGAACCTTTAACAAATCAAAACGGACCATACGAAATAAAAGACGGGGCTCTCTACGCCATTGATGAAATATACGATACACCAGAAAGAAAAATTTCGGACTCAGCCAGTGGTGTCTCGGTAGTGAAAGACTCATTCCTTGCTAAAGACGCAACTACTTTCTATCTCGGGGGGTACCCTATTCGCGGGATTGATATGGCGACGTTTAGTATTTTTGAAACCGGGACTGGCGACTACTTTGCAAAGGATGCCAACCACGTCTACTACTTTATTCTTAGCAGTTCCCTCACCAGCACTCTTTCTAACGGGAATGCCGTTTCGTTTGTCGTCCCAAACGCTGACCCCACATCCTTTTTAGTGCTTGAGGGCGGGCTTGGGTATGCAAAAGATAAAAACTATGTGTACCTTCCTACTCAACAAGACACTGTTGCGGTTCTCAAAAACGCTGACCCCGCAACATTTCAGTTTATTTCTTCGAATAAGCACGTAGACGACACCAACTTGAGTGCAAGTGATGAAAGCTACTACGGGTTTTGGGGGGAGGATGCTATACATGCCTACTATAAAGAATATTTGCTTCCAAACTCAGAAGCGCAATCCTTTAAAATACTGAGGGATCAAAGAGGAAACCCTACTGGCTACGCGCAGGACAAAAATAACGTCTACAACTCTTACTCTGGAGAAATCATAAACGGAGCCGATCCAAAAACTTTTATCGTCCTAAATGACACATACGCAAAAGACACCGGTCACGTGTTTTCATATGATGCTGACGTGTACGGTGATAACGTATTGACTATTGGTAAAATAGTGGACGGCGCCGATGCTTCTTCATTCGAAATTATCTCAGGTGATAAAATTCATGATGCTAAGGATAGTTTAGGCTTTTTCCACGAAGGGAAACGGGTGAAATAGAAAAGG
>JAYVWI010000021.1:0-17794 GCA_043786195.1 Minisyncoccota bacterium | reverse complement strand
GTCCTGGCTTCGGGACAACGGGATAACGGCATGGGCAATCTTTGACGTTGTCTCCACCCTTGTCACGAAGAAGGAACCCCACGGAGATGCTCCCAAGGTCGTCAAGGCGATTCATACGGGACTCTTCTCGGCCAACGACGAAATCATCTTCAGCCAAATCTGCCACGACGAACTCTCGGACGACGGTGTCGCTCGGAAGGAAATCGAAGGGTTTATCGACTTTATCCGCAAGGGTTATGGCGATGGACCTACAGGCACAGCATTGTGCTGGGAATACCTCAATCATTTTCGCGTTCGCGCGATCAAGATGAAGGGTGAACCCAAAATGGTGAAGCTCTCTGAGTCGAAAGACCCGAAGACCAAAGTCGTCACAACCGAGAAAGTCCCTGACCCCGCTTTCGTAAGCGGGTCGGTGAAGTTCCTGAATCGGATGGCTACTACAATCGCAACCTACCGGCAGCAATTTGTTGACGATGGCAAGAACGCGGAAGAAGCCCAGACGCTCGCCTACACGGCGCTGCTTACGGAATTCAAGCGGGATTCGTTCCCGACTCCTCGTTTCTTTGACTCGGCCCGCAAGGCCGACGAAGCCATCGGCACCAAGCTGGCTGCTGTGAAAAGCGCTGGCGCCGGATTCCCCGAAACAATGAAGGAACGGCGCAACGTTCGGCGTAAAAGCTGGCGGCGCCTCCTTTAAGGAGACACTCCATGAACATAGATTGGTCAGCTGTACGGACAGCTATTTCAAACCGTTTCGCCCACGATGATGATGCCGACATGAGCGCTCGCGACTACTGGGACAATCTCGTCGATGTGGTCAAAAGCCCCATCGAGGGAATCTGGCTGTCGGCTGTGGTGGTTATGGTGGTTATCCTCGCGATGACTTACCATATGTGGAGCCTCAACCTGGACCGTGAATTCGGTTGGGTTGGATTCTACACCATCATCGGCAACGTCGTGCTGCTTGCGGGAGGCTACAAGCCAACGCACGTGGCAATCGCGCTCATCTTCCACAAGCCCATTCAGTGGCTGGGGTCGAGCGCAAGCGGCCTGAGCATCCATCACAAGATCGTGATGGTTCTCTGCCTCGGCTGGAACCTCATCGGTCTGACGCTCATGGCGATTCCTTTCGCCAATGCCCCGGGCACCTTCTGGGTGTTCTGGGTGGTTATCTCTGGTCTGATTTACGTCAACCAGGTGTACCCGAGTGCGTCGCAGTGGACCGGAAAGATTATCACCGGTTACCTGCTTGTCATCGCCACCGCCGCTGTCTTCAACTTCGTCAATGCACCGGCGCGCGACCTGCACTCCGGTGAACCTACCTACATGGGACACTACACGACCACAAGTGAAGGCAAGACCGAGTTCCTTCGGGACTTCGGTATCACGCCTGCACAATGTCGGCCGGAAGGTGTCGCCCATGAAGGCTTCGACTATACCAAAAACGGCACCTGCAAGAATCAGTGGGGCGAGGGCAACCTTGTTCCTGAACCGATGGATGCGGCTACCAACCGCGAAGTCGGTCACTGGACTGCAAAGGTCACTTCGGCTACCGGCCTCCCTCTGTGGATGCTGGTTGCTGCGATTGGCCTGATTGCTTATGTTGTGCTGTCCAAAAAGACGGCACGTGGCGCAATCGGTGGCGGAACAAAGTCGATGCTCGGCATCGTTCTGACGCTTGCAGTCTTGGCTTCGGTGGTAGCGCTTGGTTGGTGGGTTTACTCCAACTTCCAGGTCGCTGCATCTTCCTCGCCCACGGCTTCGGTTGTGGCGGGGACGGACTGTCGGCTCTATGGGCTCGGCGGCTTGCCGGAAGTAATCGTCCCCAACAAGGACGATCCGGTGAAGCAAGTCTATTACGACGCAAAGGCTGGCCAGCCGTTTGTGTTGAACCTCTCGCGCCTGAGCATCAGCTCTGACGCGCGGGACAACGAATACATGTTCGACGTCGACCAGATCGACCCGCAGGCTCTCGACGCCAGCGGTAAATCACGGCCGGCGACTGAATTCTTCACCAGACAAGTCTGCCTCGACAACGGGGTCGGCAAGGTGAAGATGACGCCGAATACCACGATCAAGATGCTGGCCTACGACGCAGACCTGAAGTAAGTTCTTCTGTTCCTCCCGCCCACATGGGCAAGGCCTCTCTCGTTCGCGAGAGAGGCCTTTTTTATCTACACACCTTAGTTGGAACAACCTGAACCACTAGGATCCTTAGCGCAGTCGAGCTCGCTACTTAGTCCAAAGGTACCGGCAGCCAGCGAGAGAATTGCCCAGGCAGTGACCATAACAACCAGGCCAATTATCCCCCAAGTAATATGCTTCACTCCTTGTTCACGGCTTTTTTCATTTCCTCCGTTTAAAATGTATTGGGCACATCCCCATAAGAAGATGAGAAATGCGACAGCTGAAAGGAGGGTGATGAATGGGAAGATAATAACCTCGTTGAGTTTGGCGACGAAGCTTACAGCTTCGTTAGCGGCTTTTTGCTGCGGTGACATATCTACAATGATATCACGCCAACTTACCGCAAACGTTTGTAGGTGGGAAAAACAAAAGACCGGCGCTTTGGGCGCCGGTCTTTTGTACTGAGATTGAGATTAGTTTGTTTCAATACGTGGTCGATCTTGCAAAGTATCTCCACCCAGGCCAGTACTGTTTGCAAGGAGGTTTACAACGCCCCAGAATACGACAATCAGAACGAAGCCTAATGTAGCGTAGATCATGAGATCCTTTCCTTCCTTTTGCTTATCTGAGTCAGCACCACCCGCGATGAAGTACTTGAACATTCCGTATACGAATACAAGGAAGCCGATACCGATAATGAACGGAATGAGGACATTGTTAGAAAACGTAAGTATGTCTTTTAACAAGGTGCCAAATTTTCCACCATTTGAGTTGAATCCGGTGGCTGCTGCAAAACTAATAAACGGAGTTGCTAGCATGACTGCGCTCGATACTGAATAGATAATTCGTTTCATAATATGTATAAATGATTAACAACGTGGCTACGTATACCTCCATTATAGTTCACAATGCTCAAAAGAATACACACATGGTTGAGCATGTGTGTATAACGGGATTACTGCGGAACGGTGACTTGCGGGACGTTTTTTATCTTTTGTCCTTGAAGACCGGTGCTGGAGGTCAGGAGGTTGATGGCACCGAAGAAAATAATAATAACAACAAAGGCCACGGTGGCGTTTATCATCAGCTTCTTGCCTTTTTCACGCGACTCGTCACTCGCACCACCGGCGATAAAGTATTGGAACATTCCCCAAACAAACATCAAAAAACCGATACCTATAATGAAAGGAATAAGCACTTCGTTGCCAAATGTAAGGATATTTCTTAAGAGATCTTCAAGTGGTCCACCTGTACCGCTGGTGGTAATTTGGGCAAAACTAACAAGCGGAAATAAGGTTGCAAGTACGGCTGAAAAAAGTGAAATAAAACGAATCATAATAAAAATACTACGTATCTAATACAATACTAATTTAACCATAAAAGTGGTTTTCTGACTAGCCAAAAAGAGTACTCTTGATGAGAGCTACAATCCCCCAGGTGCTGACCATCAATACGAAGACGACCACTGCCACAGTAACCAGTCGCTTTCCTTCTTCGAGCTTCTTGTCGTCGCCAGCATGAAGTATCCAGGCGTCGATAATCTTCCATACCACATAGACAAACACTAAACCGAATATCGCCGGGATGAGGATATTTATGAAGTCAATAACAAACGTTACCACTCCCGAAAAAGTAGTTGGAGCTTTCATATATTTAGGCTGCGAAAGAGGTTACAAGGTTTTTAATAATTTCAGCAATTATCTTTGCTCCAATGATTAGTACCCCGCCAATGACAGCGTACGTGAGAGACCTCGTTGCCTCTTCAATACCCTTCGGATTACCTTGGGCAGTGACGTACTTAAAACCAGACAACACAATGAACACCACCACGATCGGTGTGGCGATGATAATTATCACATTCAGAATAGCAACGATGAGCTCCTGCAAAGAATCAAACGCGAGTGGATTTTTTAAATCATACGAAAGACCAGTGCCTCCGGCTTTTGGAACTGTTCCGCCGCCTGGAACAGAGGGGTTAGGCACGGTACCGCCAGAAGGTGCTGCAAGTACCGTCCGGAAAGACAATATCGTAATTACCAAAAATAAATACTGCAGTCTATTTAGAAAACGTTTCATGTTATTAATTATACTCCATTTGTAATCGTCCCAAACCGTCACTCACTGCGCGAGTTGTATCATAGCGGTTTTCATTAATATCTTGCGTCATGGTGGTGAAGATAGTGTTTACTATTTCTTGTTTTGGGCTGAGCCAACCGTATGAGATAGGACCTGATTTGTAGGTGAGACGTCCATACGTATCGTCACTTCCAGCCGACGCGGAGAGGCGTTGTACAGGTACCATATTGTACGACTTAGCAAGTTTTTCTGAGATGTCTTTACTACTCAGATCCTGCATTACTGCAGACGCACCCACGAGATTACCTGATGATTTGAGTGCTGAAAGACCGTAGAATCTTCCGTAGGTTCGCCTGACGGTAGCGCTAGCACCTTGTGGTATTTCCGCTATGTCGAAGCTGAGATTGGGATTTTGCTTTTCGATATCATATGCCTCACTTCCATACCCGAAGTACAAAGCTAGTTCTTCACTCAAGAAACGATCCTTGTCTGAAGAAAATGAACGATTCCAAGAATACAGAGAGTTGGTTGGCTTGCTGAAGCGAGTGTAGAAATCTACCGACACTGTAAGTGGCTTTATACTGTCGTCCTGAGATTCATCGAGATTTATTTTGTAGTAGTTTTCTTGACTGTTGGTCACTCCCTTGGTGCCGGCCTGAAGAAGCAGCGCCGAGAGGATACCGAAGGCATTATTGACGTTGTGGTATTCACCCATCGCTACGACGCTTCTACTAATTGATCTGTCCGCATTTCGTCGAATTAATGTCGGGAGATATTCGTTCACCAAAGACTCCCATGTTGCTGGTGCTTGAAGAAGATTATCTGTCGCGAGAATGTTTTTGTTCCAGTACATCATTAGTGGGTCAACCATCACCGGGTAAGCATACAAACCATCTGACAATGCGAAGATTTGTGCTCCGTCGACATAGACACTTTTGATGTCTCGTAGAGGGAAAGAGTCGTACGAAACTGGCTTGATTTTGTTACGCAATGATACGAGACGCTCATGCGAAACCAAAATGACATCAGGACCTTTACCGTCGGCCAGCGCGTTCACCAGCTCCGCATCAAACGTGTCGCTACTTATCTCTTTGTATGAGACACCACGATATGCTTCGTTTGTTTCCTTCAAGTCACTGATTGCTTTGACTATACCGTCTTTGGGAAGTGTTCCCCAAATACTCACCGTGCCGATAACCGGCAGACCATTATTGTCTTTTTTTGCTTTATAGGTAGAAAGAAAAAGCAAAGAAACTAGCATTAAAATAACGAAGACAACAATCAGAGTAAGTTCAAATGGTCGCATTTTCATACTTTTCTAAAGATTACCCCATAATGATGACTGCCGGCAGGGAAAGTCTGCTCAAGCACAAAGCCGTTGGACTCAAGTAGCGCAGTCGCTTCTTCCTGAGTAATCACATGAGACGCAGCCGGACCCATGCCGTTGAAAGAGTCGGTCCAATCGATAATCACCAGTCGCCCACCAACGTGAATAGTACGATTCATTTCTTTAACAGCTGCCTCTTTATCTTCAATTTGAAAAAGAGTGTTGGCAAGCACTCCAACATCAAGAGCACCGTCTTGGACTTTGACCCCGTTTGGTTCTTCAAGGTCGCACCAAAGCGGGTGGATGTTATGGAGGCCGGTGCTACGGGCTTGTTCACCAATTTTTTCGACTAACGCTTTTTGAATTTCACACGCATATACTCGGCCGCTGCCGACTCGACGAGCTAGCTCAGCTAAAAAGTGACCGCTGCCGGCGCCGAAATCAGCCACCGTGTCTCCGTTTTTAATATGGAAGTGTGATATCACCATCTCTGGTACGACAAAACTACTTTCCGTTTCTGTATTCATGTTCTTATTATATATGGTCAGATGGTGAGAAATCGGAGTTATGTGCAAAAGCGGGACGGCACCAGTGGTGCCGTCCCGCTTTATTACGTTTTAATACTTCAATCTAGACGAATACTACGCTTGCAATTGAATCGCCGGCTCGCATCTTCATTACTCGGACACCTTGAGTGTCACGGCCTAGCACTGGGACGTCCTTGAGTGGGAGCTTGATCACTTGTCCCTTCTTACTCATGATAACCAGCTCGCCTTCAGCTCGCTCTTCGGGACTAATTACAATACCGCAGACGACCTTACCTGTCTTTTCAGTCACTTTCACAGTTTTGATACCTGAGCCACCTCGGTTTTGTACCTTGTATTCCTTCGCTGGAGTCGCTTTTCCGTAGCCGTCTTCGGTCACAATCAAAATCTCTCTATCTTTGGCTCCCTTAGCAATCACTTCTGCTGAGACAATCTCATCGTTCTTGCCGAGCTTCATAGCGGTCACACCTGAGGCCGTACGACCCATTTCGCGGACATCAGCTTCCTTGAAGCGGATTGATTGACCGCCACGGGTGACGAGCGAGAGCTCGTCACCCTTCCCGACGAAGCGCGCAGAGATGAGCGAGTCATCAGACTTGAGCGTAATCGCAATCAGACCACTACGACGAACGTCCTTAAATGACGCAGCGTCACTCTTCTTCGCGACACCTTTTTGGGTAAACATCATCAGACTCCAGTCACCATCCCATTCATCTTTTCGAACAGCTAGTACTGACGTGACTTTTTCTTCAGAAGTAAGCGGTAGGAAGTTCATGATTGATTTACCACGGGTCGCTTTCTTTCCTTCCGGGATTTCGTACATCTTACTCTTGTATACCTTTCCGGCATTGGTGAAGAAGAGCAAGTCACTATGCGCTGAAGTAGTAAGTAGTGTCGTGACGACATCCTCTTCTTTCGTATTGAGATCAATCACTCCCACACCGCCGCGCTTTTGGACTTTGTACTCTTCTGGGTTGGTGCGCTTCACGTAGCCGCCAGCTGTCAGCACGAGCACGCTCTCATCATCCGGCACCAAGTCCTCTGGATTGAGCTGCTTCACTCCCCCCTTCACAATCTTAGTGCGACGGTCATCACCAAATTTCTCCGCCACTTCAAGCAAGTCAGACTTCACGATCTCCATCATCTTCGCCTTGCTCTTGAGAATAGCTTCGAGCTCCTTGATAAGCTTTTGGATTTCTTTGAGCTCGTCCTCAATCTTCTTTCTTTCTAGACCAGCCAGCTTTTGCAAGCGCATATCAAGGATTGCTTGCGCTTGGATAATGGAGAATTTAAATTCCTTCATCAACGCAGCGTGGGCAGCCGGTACGTCCTTAGACGCGCGAATCAACTTGATAATCGCGTCGATATGGTCGAGCGCTTTTTTGAGACCGAGCAAAATATGCTCGCGGTCTTGGGCTTTATTTAAATCATACTGGGTACGCCGACGAATTACTTCAAACCGGTGTTTGATGTATTCTTGTAAAATCACTTTCAGTGAAAGCGTCTGCGGGACACCATTTACCAGTGCCACCATGTTGTAGTGGAAGGTGTCTTCGAGCTGAGTGTGCTTGTAGAGTTTATTGAGAACCGTCTGGGGCTGAGCTCCAGCCTTTAGTTCAATCACGACCCGGATATCGTTGGTTGATTCGTCGCGCATTTCTCGGATTCCCTCAATCTTCTTCTCACGCACCAAGTCAGCAATCTTTTCTTGCATGTCTGCCTTATTCACCCGGAATGGAATCGAAGTGATAATAATAGCAAAGGCGCCTTTTTTATCTTCGACAATCTCCGCCTCACCACGCACCACCACTCCCCCCCGTCCGTTGGCGTAGGCATGTGCAATGTCTTTTTGATTAAAGGCAACCGCTCCCACGGGGAAGTCTGGTCCCTTCACAAATTTCAAAAGATCGTCAGTCGAAGCTTCCGGATTATCAATCAAGTGCGCCACTGCCGCCGCGACTTCACGGAGGTTATGCGGTGGAATATTGGTCGCCATTCCTACAGCAATACCGAGCGAACCAAGTAGCAAAAGATTGGGCACCGCAGACGGCAACACAATCGGTTCTTTCTTTGTTCCGTCGAAGTTTGGGCGCCAGTCGACAGTATCCTTTTCCAGGTCACGAAGCAGCTCTTCCGCCAACTTTGACATCTTAGCCTCAGTATAACGATACGCCGCAGCATTATCACCGTCGATAGAACCAAAGTTGCCCTGTCCAATAACCAGTGGATAACGTGTGGAAAACGGCTGCACAAGCTTCACCATAGACTCATACACTGCAGAGTCTCCATGAGGATGGAAGTTACCGAGCACATCTCCCACTACTGTTGCCGACTTCTTAAACTTCGCTGTAGAAGTGAGACCATTGAGTCGCATTGAATAGAGAATGCGACGGTGCACTGGCTTGAGCCCATCACGCACATCAGGCAAGGCGCGCATGGTAATAACCGACATCGCGTAGTCGAGGTAGGCGGTTTCCATTTCTCCGGTGATGCTCTGGACGACGATTCCTCGTTCCGGCATGACTTGTGGCTCAGGGGCTGGTGTCTTTTTCGGCATAAAAACTCTCTATTCTGGCAATATAACGTTGGCTAGTATAACACAACTACTCTCCGCTTGTGGAGGTGGTGGAAGAGGTGCTACTGGTGGTCACAATCATAATCTGACGGGGTGCTGAGCTAGAAGAAATAGTACCGCTAGCGCTTGACCAAACACTATCCGTCGCTGCCGGACCGGCTTCGGGAAATGATTTGGCGGTTGTTGTGGCTACTTCAGGGGTTTCTTTTGGCTTTGGTATTGATTCTTTTATAGAAGCAACCTGCTTCCCAAACTGACCAAAGAGCGTCTGAAAGAAATGCGGACTGTCAGAAGCGCCAGCGAGAGTACTCGAACCCACCCCACCAAAGAACCATACTGCAAAAACAAGGGCGGTAAATCCTCCCGACACAGCAAAGGCTACATTATCACGCATGTGTTTTGGTTTCTTGCGTAGGTTGGTAAGCCAGTTCGCCATAGATATTAATAAGACAAAACAGCAATTGAGCCTTCAAGTGCAGACACTTCCTTTCGCTTCAAAGTAAGTTTATCAACCGCTTTCAACCCTTCTTCTCCTTCTTCTTTAAGGAAGAGTTTGAGCGTTGCGTCGTCGTAGTGCATTGGAATTATCAGCTTTGCTTCAAGCTTCGTCGCAAGCTTGCTAGCTTGTGGTACCGAAAGTACGTCGCCGCCGCCAATTGGAATGAAGAGGATATCAATGTCACTCAGTTCACCCAAAATCTTTGGATCAATTTCGATGTCGCCTAGCGCTCCTAAGAAGACGATGTTCATTTCCTCCATTTGAACTTGATAAATCGTGTTATAAGCTTCTTGCTTATCATAAGTAGTCTTCACACCAAAGCCACGAGCTGTGATAGTACCAATCTCGTATTCTCCCGGACCGTCAACCACAAATGGCTCCTTACTCCCGTGAGTCACCTGCTCAACACCATTGAAGTCTGGGTGCCAGAGTGAGACAAACGCCACATCAGAACCAAACTTCGTCGCTTCCAACTTAGATTTTTTTGAAATAGGGTTAAAAGCGAGGGTAGTATCGCCAAAGGACACCTTGAAAGACTGTCCACCAAAATATGAAATAACCATAGTGGCTCTAGTATACGACAAAGGGGGCGGAAGCTAAAGTTTCCGCCCCACAGACAACCACCATCTTTGACTTCCTATATAAAAAACGTATAGTACCAGCTCCTTTGGTGGCACGATCTTGCGCAACACGACCGGCAGCCCAGCGGCAGCAGTCACCGGAGGAAATCAAAATCTAAAGAGGTGCCTATGTACGTCGCCCAAGAAATGCCCTGCCGAGTCTTCGGAAAAACTCCGATGCCAAAGCAACCCGAAGGCCCGGACGAAGCCTGGCCACCCAATCCGCTGCACAATCCGCAGCAGTAAACCCTTCCCTCCCCGGGACCGACCACATCGAGACATCTCGTGTGGTCATTTTTTTATTTGAACAAACGAGCGCAAAGCGCGACTATTGTGAAAATATGCAGGCTCCTCGACAGATTCGACCCACCAAGGGAGATATCTGTCGGCGGAGAGCTGCAGAAGGTGTAACAAAACTCCGCCAGGAGCTCTATCTGTTAAACATTCTCTGCCGATGGACAAAAATCCCTTTCTATACTATATTTGTCCCACCTTATAGGTAATTAATAGAACTCTAGCGACACACGTTTAACCCTGCGCTCACGAACTATGGCCGGGTAGGTGTGTGGAATCCTCGGATTCCACACACCTACCCTCGCGAATTGGTTGCGCAGACGCGTGTCGTCGGAATTAAAAGATATAAATAATATGTCAGAAACTACACAAACTGTAGCTTCAGGAATCATGAGTCACTTTGTGGCGCAGACTCCAGAACCATTAAAAGAAGGTCAAATCGTTGAAGGTGTTGTCTCAGCGGTTGGTCGTGCTCGCGTGTACATTGATATCCTTCCTCACGGAACCGGTATCATCTACGGACGTGAATACATGAACGCTCGCGATATTCTTCGCAAAGTTGCCCCTGGTGACACCATCGCTTCAAAGGTGGTCATGCCAGAAAACGAAGATGGCTACATCGAACTCTCTCTCAAGGAAGCTCGCCAAGCCCTCATCTGGTCAGACGCTGAAGAAGCAGTGAAGCGTGGTACTGTCCTCTCACTCGAAATCAAGGACGCTAACAAGGGCGGACTTATCATTGAGTGGCAAGGTATCCAAGGCTTCCTTCCAGCCTCACAGCTTTCATCTGAAAACTACCCACGTGTCTCAGACGGTGACAAGGATAAGATCCTCACTGCGCTCAACGACCTCGTTGGCAAGCACCTCTCAGTAGTGATGATTACTGCCGACCAAAAGGAACACAAGCTCATTTTCTCTGAAAAGAGTCTCCACGAAAAAGAAGAAAAGGGTGAAAAGATGACTAAGTACGAAGTTGGTTCAATCGTTAAGGGTGAAGTGACTGGTGCGGTAGACTTTGGAGTATTCGTAAAGCTCGAACCAGGTCTTGAAGGTCTCGTGCACATCTCAGAAATCGACTGGGGTCTTGTCGAAGATACCAAGAGCATGTTCAAGGTTGGAGACGCTGTTGATGTAAAGGTTATCGAAGTCAAAGACGACAAGATTTCCCTCTCAATCAAGCAACTCCGCGAAAACCCATGGCAATCAGCCGGCAAGAAGTTTGAGAAGGGACAAATTGTTGACGCGGTTGTCATCAAGTACAACAAGCACGGCGCTCTTGCTTCAATCGAAGAAGGAGTCGCTGGTCTCGTCCACGTCTCAGAATTCGAAACCGAAGAAAAGCTCAAGGCAGGCCTCTCTCTAGGAAGTGTCTACAAGTTCAAGATTACCCTCTTCGAACCAAACGATCAGAAGATGACGCTGTCTTTCAAGGAAGCAAACGAAGTGAAGTAGTCTCAAATACAAACATAAAAAAGCCGCTCAATAGAGCGGCTTTTTTATGTTTGCAGGTTTAATTACCCTCTTCAAAATCATTAAGTATTTTTAAAAATGCGTCCTGCGTCTTTTTTGGTATTTGCTTATGCTCAAGTAATCGAATTTTTCCCTTGTTTTTTATAATTTCTTTCACTTCACCAAAATAGAAACCGTCAGCGCTTGCGAGAAATAAACACGAAGGATTCCAATTCTTACTCATTCTTTTAGCAACGTCTAAAATATTTTTTGCGATAAAGGTTCGCATGTATTTGACTTCAATTAAATGCACCTGTTTCGTTTTTCGGTTTATGACAGCAAAATCCGGAGCAGTTCTTAAGGTTTCTACCATTTCATTACGAACTCCTTTTTCACCTTGTTGAACCAGCTCTGGAATAATTCTTTCATATCCAAAATCCAAAACTGTAAACTCACCGGTGGAGCGCAACATTTGAGCAAATACCGTCTCAGCAATTTTCCCTTTAACCAAGTTCTTAGCAAATGTAATATCATTCATAAACCAATAGTAACATTCTTATAAAGACGGGGACTGAATGTTTTCAAGACGTAGCCGTGGTGTTTTGGGAGACATTGCGCAGGAACAGAAAAACAGTGACGCGCGCGTCACTGTTTTTCTGTTCCGAGCATAGCGGCAATTTTCGTGGGGAAAATTGAACGCGTGTCGAGCAGAGCACCACGGCTGCTTCTCGGCACAAATTCGACTAGTTGAACTTATTCATCGCTATCGCTAAGCCTTCGTGGAGGATGGATTGGAGAGCGCCGAAGGCGCGCTCTTTTACTTCCTTGAGTTGCTCTTCTTCTTTCTTGGTGAAGGGTTTTAAAACAAACCGCTCGAGTGGACCACCACCTTTAGGGCGCTTCACTTCACCAGTCCAAAAGCTTCGAGGAGCGATACCGATGCGGATACGAATGAATTCCTTTGTGCCGAGTTTTTCTATCAGCGACTTCACCCCGTTATTGCCGCCATCTCCACGCCCTTTGCCAAGCTTTATTTCACCGAGCGGCAAATCGATATCATCGTGAATCACAATCAAATTCCCCACTTCATTTTTGGGGACAAACTTCGCGGCGGCGGCGCCAGAATTATTCATGAAGGTATCTGGGTAGAGGAGTTTTATCGGCATCCCCACCAGCATTCCCTCCGTCACTCGCCCACTCATGGCCTTGTCGCCAATAAGCTCAGGTAGTCGTGCCTGCTCGCGGATATAGTCACAGACCAGCCACCCGACATTATGTCGTGTTCCCTGATATCGTTCTCCGTGATTGCCTAAGCCGACTATATAAAACATCGTAAGTATTGTACCAGCGTCCAGCAATTCGCTCTAGGAAAGGAGCGAATTGGGACGTAAATTCGAAATAGTCGCTACGCTCGTTTTCTCATTCATCTCCGTGATTACCGAGTCCGACGATGTAGAACATACTAGTATTGTACACGAATCACATCTGCGCTGCAGCCGTGGAGTCAATCGTACCTTTACCTTTTTCGCTTTTGTTTTATTGCGACAAGACGAAGTCGTGCCGCAATATCAGGAAAGTTTGTATTCACAATTTTTATCTCGTATAATGCTTGCAATCTTTAGTGCTATGTCATTTTTCTCACACAAAAAACCTGAATTAGAAGCTGTTACTGAGACTATGATGGAGAATACAGAACATCCTTTGGCTGAGATTGTTCGTTTTTCACTTATTGCCATCTTAATTGTTTTTCCAATCCGACTTTTTGTCGCCCAGCCATTCATTGTGTCGGGAGCATCTATGGAAACCACCTTCCATAGCGGCGAATATCTCATCGTCGACCAGCTTAGCTATTATTTTCGCCAACCAGCCCGAGGTGAAGTAATCGTCTTCAAATACCCGCGCGACCCTTCAAAGTACTTCATCAAACGTGTCGTCGGCGAACCAGGAGACACTGTGACTATTGAAAACGGAATCGTTTCAATCACGAATAAAGCTAATCCTGACGGCTTTGATCTCAAAGAACCATACGCTGAACCAACACCTCTTGCACCAAAAATGGTTGAGAAACTTGGTGAGCGCGAATACTTCGTAATGGGAGACAATCGTGACGAAAGCTCTGACTCTCGTACCTGGGGCGTCCTGCAACAAGAAAAAATTGTCGGCCGGGCATGGGTGCGTCTTTTCCCACCAGGCGTGACTTCATACCTTCCTGGCACAGCGAATCCTGGAATTATCAGAAAAACTAAGTAATCGGTTTATGTCATACTCACCCACTGAATTTTTGAAAATCGCGCATCAAACGGCCGAACACTTTGGATTTCAAACATCTGACCAACTCAAAAAACATCCTGCCTGCAAAGAATCGACGACATTGCCGCACACCATTACTGCGACCAACAAAAAAACTGATTCTCACAATGGCCTACTAAGTTCTGGTGTGGTGACATATTGTGAAGAAAAACTTCACGCTTCCAACGAACCGATTCTCCTCTACGCCATCGACCAAATGCCCCGTACTGGAGAACCAGCGGTCACCTTTCATATTTTCAATGTTGAACGTAGTATTGCTGAAGCTATTCTCATCCAAGTCTCACGTGCGCTCGCAAGCGAGCTCGGGCACACCGAACACACCGTCCGCATCAACTCTCTCGGCGACCGTGACTCAGTGACCCGGTACACTCGTGAAATCACCAACTATCTCAAGAAACGTATGGACCACA
This sequence comes from Minisyncoccota bacterium, assembly GCA_043786195.1. Lineage (GTDB taxonomy): Bacteria > Patescibacteriota > Minisyncoccia > Phycocordibacterales > UBA918 > OLB19. The sequence continues at coordinate 3,562 of JAYVWI010000021.1, read as the reverse complement.
TGCCGCCAGCTGCGCGTGAACTTATGAAGGAGCACCCGCTTTCTGCCCTCTCCAATCTCATCGACCAAGGGCACGATCTTGGTCTACGTAGTCCAAACTCACTTGAGTTCCTCAGTGACCCGAGCCGCAAGCACTTCCGCGAGATTATCGAATACCTCGACATGAGCGAAACCCCTTACGAAATCGACGCCAAGATGATGGGTCATCACGAGTACTATTCTGACGCCATTTTTTCACTCGACATTCCAGACGACGAAGACGGTACCCCAGCGGCTCTCTCAATCCGTGGCGGACGCTTCAATGAGTTCATGCAACGAAACACTAAGTCAAAGACTCCTGCCGCCGGTGCTGTCGCTGTCCTGCGCAATACCAAGTCACCAAACCGCATCCCTAGAGCAAAAGCGTCCGTTCCTTCTGTTTACGTCGTTCATCTCGGTTTTGGGCCTAAAATCCGCAGTCTTATGCTCATTAACGAACTTCGCCTAGCTGGTATCCCCGTTATTCACAACCTCGCGAGCGATTCACTCTCTGCCCAGCTACGCGACGCTGAGTCTCGCGGCGTCCGCTACACCGTTATTATCGGTCAAAAGGAATTCGTAGAAAATACCGTTATTCTTCGCGACATGAACGTTCGCAACCAAGAATACATCGACCAGGGCACCCTCCTCAAACGCCTCAAGAAGCAGAGCACCGTCGCCGCTTAAATCACTTGCTAAAATATGTGCTAAATGGTATCCTCATTCCCACATATGGCAACCAATGTACAAGTCACAAAGAATAACAACGAGAGTAGTGCGAACGTAATCCGCCGCTTTACTAAGCGTGTCCAAGGAGCAGGAATTGTTCCTAAGGTACGTTCTGGCCGTTACTTCAACCGTATTAAGAGTAAGAACGTACAACGTTTTGCAAAGCTTAAGAAGCTCACAAAGCGTGACACTTACGAGAAGCTCGTGAAGCTCGGTAAAGTACAAGAACACCGCTCTCGTCGTTAAGACAACAAAAAAGCTACCGACACATCCGTGTCGGTAGCTTTTTTATTTCCCCGCCCTCTCCAAATCGGCGCGACCACATACTGTATAATGACGCGATGAATTCCTTTGCTATCTCTAGTTCAGTACGCGCCTATCCCACCTGGCCGTATGAGGCAATGAAAAATGCCGTGCTGGGAAAGAGCTATCTTCTGTCGTTGAGTTTTGTGGGAGCCACCCGCGCGCAGCAGTTCAACATGCAGTATCGCAAAAAAGACTACGTCCCCAATGTCCTCTCGTTTCCGCTTGATGACACCACCGGAGAAATCATCATTTGCCCACAAGTCGCAAAAAGCGAAGCAAAGAAGTTTGATCTCACGGTCGACGGATACATAGCTTATTTGTTTATCCACGGCTGTGTCCATTTGAAAGGTCACGACCATGGGGATACAATGGACAAACTGGAGCGGAAATTTATGCGTCAGTTCAAGGTTACATAATTTTTATAATGTCAGAGCATATTATCACCGGTATCGATGTGGGCACCTATCACGTAAAGGTGGCTATTGCTCGTATCCCCCGCAACTCCCTCCCGGGCGCCAAGCCTGAGATCATCGGCACCGGCATCGCCGAAAGTCGCGGTCTTCGCAGTGGCTATATTATGAATGACGCGGATGTGGCTCGAAGTATCAAGAGCGCTATTGTCCAAGCGGAAAAAGCAGCCGGCCTGACGGTCAAGAAGGCACATATCGCCATCGGGAGCATCGGACTGGAGGAAATGTACTCACACGGCGAAATCATCCCTAGTCGGGCTGATTCTGAGGTCACCAGCGCCGACCTCGAGAAGCTTATGCAAGACAGCGAAGAACGCGTCGTCGACCGCATCCCCAACCGCCGTATACTCCACGGCATCCCGCTTCGCTACACCATCGACGGTGCGGAAGTCCTAGGACGACCACAAGGCCTCAAGGGCACCAAACTCGAAGTCGACAGTCTCTTCGTTACCACCTACGAGCAACATGTGAGCGACCTCATCAAGACCGTCGAAGGTCTTGGTATCTATGTCGAAGATGTCATCGCATCCCCGCTCGCCGCCAGCTTCGTCCTCCTTTCTAAAGCCCAGAAGCGCGCTGGCTGTGTACTGGTGAATATCGGTGCGGAAACCACGTCCATCGTCGTCTTTGAAGACTCCACTCCAATCTCAGTAAAGATCTTCCCTGTCGGCTCAAGTGACATCACCAACGACCTCGCTCTCGGACTACGCATCACACTAGAAGACGCCGAAAAGATAAAACGTGGTGCAATGACGAGCGCCACCTTCTCTAAGAAGCGAGTGGACGAAATTGTCTCTGAACGACTCAAAAATATCTTTGGTCTCATCGACAGTCACCTAAAGAAAATCAAGCGTGATGGACTCCTCCCGGCCGGCATTATCCTCACTGGAGGTGGCGCCAATCTCCCTCAATCTGTCGACATCGCCAAGAACGTCCTCGAACTCCCCGCCCGCACCGCTAATCTAGAAATCGGGAAGAACATCAAAGTAAAAGAAGCCTCCTGGGCAATCGCCTACGGACTCTGCATGTGGGGCGCGAGCGACACCGAAGAAACCACGTCACTTGGTATCGTCAAACACACCAAACATACTTTCCTTTCCTGGCTCTCCCAATTTTTACCGTAGTATTTTGACTCTCGTCAATCACACGAAACACAACAATGTCAATACAGTGACAGATGATTTTTACGCGTGTATGATACGTGGGTTATCAAATCTACACGTACTCAGGGGTGGGTATACGTAGGACGAACAATAATTTTAGTATGGAACAAATTAAATCAGACGTTGAATCCTTTGCACGTATTCGAGTAGTCGGCGCTGGTGGTTCTGGCTGTAACGCTGTGAATTACATGGTGAACCAAAAAGTGAAGGGGGTGGAGTTCATTGCCATCAACAGTGATGCGCAAGATTTACATCACTCACTCGCGAAGAAAAAAATTCACATTGGTAAAAATCTTACTCGTGGACTTGGTGCCGGAGGAAACCCAGATATGGGTCGCCGCGCTGCTGAAGAAACTCGTGAAGAAATCGCCAACGCCATAAAAGGTTCAGACATGATCTTTATCACTGGTGGTATGGGAGGCGGCACAGGAACTGGTTCAGCTCCAATCATCGCCAAGATTGCCCGCGAGACCGGAGCACTCACTGTTGGTGTCGTCACCAAACCTTTCCTCTTTGAAGGGCAAGAGCGAATGCGTATGGCATTGCAAGGAATCGAAGAGCTCAAAAAAGAAGTAGACGCTCTTATTATTATTCCAAACGACCGACTACTCGCAATCGTAGATAAAGAAACGACTGTAAAAAGTGCCTTTGAACAATGTGACAATGTACTGATGCAGGCCGTAGAGGGTATCTCTGACCTCATCACTATGCCTGGTATCATCAACGTCGACTTCGCGGACATCCGTTCAGTCATGGAAAATGCCGGGTCAGCCCTCATGGGTGTCGGTGTCTCATCAGGTGAAAAGCGAGCCGAAGAAGCCGCCCGTGCCGCTATCAATTCCCCACTCCTTGAAGTTTCTATCACTGGTGCCAAGGG
>JAYVWI010000020.1:0-8778 GCA_043786195.1 Minisyncoccota bacterium | reverse complement strand
CAATTGTTCACTAGTAATTTCAGCTTGGTTCAAACAGACATTCCAATTTGAAGTCGCTGGTTGTCTTCTAAAGAAACTAGTTGCTGTGACCCCGTCTGGAAGTTGAAGTCTAAAAGAATCAATTATGTTACGAAGACTGTCCACCCAGGCATTCTTTGATGCCTCATCATCCGCGCAGTTTCTGGGTAGATTCATTAGAACTTCTATGGCTTGTCTCCTCAAGTTTCTAGCATCAAGCCCGTGTTCCTCGACAGCTCTTTGGACCGAACCGTTTTCTGACCTTTTTCCCAAAAGGTCGAGTAGCATTTTTTCCATTCTTTCAACGGCTTTTTTCTTATTGGAGTTTGTACTTTCAGATATCCAAAACTCATTTACGAGATAAGCCACCTGACCAATTTTTGAAATTCCATTATTTGGAGGAAGTGAACCGCCTGACGCCAGTAACGCATTTCGCCCTGCATGAGAAAGGATTATAAGATCGTCATTATCAAGCCCTTGCTCTAAAGCATAAGTTCTAAAACGAATTCCGATATTTTGGGTTATGGGTGATGGATAAGAAATAAGTACTACGGGTATATTATTTGTGGCGGCATCACCAAGTGACTGGTCAATTTGGTCCTCGACTCTCAAAGAGGCAGCAAGTGCACAAACGGCAGGACTACACCTGAAACTCCCATCAATTACAAGACTATTCTCTGGAGAATAGGAATTAGCAAAATCAACAATAGTTTGCTTGTCCCCGTCTCTAAATTCATAGATTGATTGGTTTATATCGCAAACCATTGTGACTCTGATTCCGTGGTTTCGTAGCCATGCTAGTACGCGGATGTCTTCGGGGTTGCAGTCTTGCGCTTCATCAACTATTACTTCAAGAAATCTTTCTGATAAAGAGCTCCCTAGTGCTGTGCCGAATTCCGCCTCCTCCATCTTTTGTAGTGCAATTTGTCTACTTTGTCTAATGCTGTAATAACCAAGCGCATTTAGTGCTAGCCTGCGTCTGCGTGCAGCAGTCTCGTATTCAACCCTGTGGTCTTGTACATGTTTCTTTAATGGTGGAAATTTTATTTTATCTATTTCTACTGTTCCTTCGGAATTATCAAATAAATCTAAACTTGCAACGCCGTCACCACGATATGCAGATGTCCCCAACAATCTGATTTCAATATCTAGGCTATCCCAGCTGTCCACCACATGTGGTGATTTTTGTGTAGGGATACCTGTCGGGGTAAAAATAAACTGTCGCACAAATGAATCCAGGGTCCCGATGAACCCAGGGTACTCCAAATATGGTGTAGTTGCATTTTTACCGCTACGTTCTTTGAACTCATCAACTGCAGAATTGGTAAATGAGACAACCGCCATCCCTTTTCTGGAACTATGAGAATTTGAAAGTAGCTTTACCCTTCTTAAGATAGTCTCCGTTTTTCCAGCTCCTGGGCAAGCCATTACAAAAGCTTCACTTGGATGATTAGCAACTAGCTCCTGTTGTTCAGTCAGGACCTTGTTACTCATGCTTCAGCTATTTTAGTGATCGCGTTATTTAGGTAGTCAGGAGTATTAAATGCCGTTCCACTCTCAATCTCTTCAATTAAACTATGGGCGTAGTCACCCTTCCTTACCTCCATATCTTTAAGTAATTTCACAAATGCCTCAGCGCGTTCTGCTTCAGGCTTTGTATCAATGTCAGTGTTCCACTTCGTTTCACTTCGGTTGTGGAGCTTCAAAAAAGCAGCTTTTAAAATTACAGCATTACCAGCTAAGTAAAGTTCATGTTCGAGGGTGTTGGTGTTTGTGTATACAGATAGCTTATCTCCAGAGGTTAGTGTTGTGGCTAGTGTCTCCAGGTCCTCTTTTCGATTACCAGCCAAGTGTGGGTCAGCGTCAGTAACAATAACCAATTTATCAATTATGCAGTTTCCCTCGTATTTGCTTAAAAGGAGAGTAACGTACGGTTTGAAGTCGACACCGTCAATAGCAACAAAACTACTACCTTTAAATCTTTGGAATCCTTCGCTGTCAGCACTCAGTGTAAATTTTTTTGCTATCACTGGTATAAGTAACGTTTCTGCAATTCCTTCAACCAGCATGGCTTTATTGCTGAACAGGAGTGATGATTTTGTGACATCGATATAGCGTTCGATTTTCTTGAGAGAATGATTGTCAATCTCAAGCCTAGAAATTGGGATTGTTATGGTGTGATTCCCAGCATCACTTCTGACTGATTTAACAGAGACGATATGCTTTGGCGCAACTGCTGCTGAAAGGTTGGGTGAATGGGTTGTTACGATAATTTGAATTTTTCCTTCGGGCTGCCCAGCGACGCCCGCAGTGTTAGATTTTTCAGCTTGTTCCAGCAAGAACTCTAAAACAAGGAGTTGTAATTGGGGATGTAAATGTGCCTCGGGTTCCTCTACTAAGAAAATTGTTAAGTCCGCTTCATTTGCTTTGGCTAATTCGACAACAACAGTTGCCATGTAAAGAAGATTTGCATAACCAAGTCCAGAGGTTTTGATGTCGCTTAGACTGACTCCTGTATCACCAATTTTAAATCTCAGGTCGCGAGCAATATCTTGAATCTTTTCATCACTAAAACTCACTTCGGCTGTTTGCGCCCTAACACCTGCCGTCAATTTACCTAGTGCGGTGCTTATGCTGGTATTCATGGTAGTCAGCACCGTAGGCGAACCGCCAGTCCGTCTAATTTCGTCCAAGAAGGCTGCCTCTTCATTTGGGGGAAGGAAGTGCCTAAATAGAGACATGAGACGCGCAGCACTACCTGAACCCAATGCTTGTTGTGCGTCTCGCAGTGGCGGTAAGTAAACATGTCTTATTAAATCTTGTGACCCTGCTTCAGGTTCAGTGTTCTCATATTTTCCAGCCCAAGTTTTAAATTTCCCCCTAGAATTTTTAGTAGCTTCTGTTGGTTTCTCAAATTTACATCCATACATCGCCTTGTTCACTGTTGGATCTGGAACAGCGGATATAAGCATTCCCTTTAACACATCACTCAGGTCAGCATAGTGTCCTTCAATTTCAAAAGCTTCAGCTTCAGGATTTCGTGTAAGATCATCAGTTTCAGCATAACGTTCACGTCTACCATTTAGAGGTAGAGTTAAAAGTCTTACAGTATCAATAAGGTTCGATTTACCCCCGTTATTTTCCCCCAGCAAAACAGTAAGGTCCTTTTGAAAAGTGACATTGGTTGCGTTACATGAACGAAAGCCTTTTGTGTGTAGTGACTCTAGGTACATCCAAACTATTATGCTCTGCGGTAATTGGTTTGTAAAACTAACCTGATTTTCAAAGATGTTAGAATTAGAGGGTTATGTCCAGACAAAATACTACAATCACAACCACTATAGCCACTTCAACGGAATTGAAGCGTCTAGCAAGGAGAATTCGCCCCGCTGAAGACCGTGTGTTGGCTTTGTCGCGCTTCAATGCCGAATATGAGCTATGTGGCGGGGATTTGAGTAAAATGACAGCACAAACGATTTCTACGGCTATTCATGCATCAGGTGCCGACTCTCTCACAATGTTGGCGAAAGGTTATGCTGGCGAGAACAGAACGTACGTACTCGCCTTGGCAGAGCAGTTTATTGAAGAGTACGGATGTACAAAAGCAAGTGAAAAAACGACGGCACAGTTGGCTGCTCGAGCGTTCAGTAACATCATGGTTCTTTCTCTGCAGATAAACGAACTTTCAACTACTGAAGTCAATCAATACGGTGTACTCTCCAAGGAACTGGATCGTGCCAATCGACAGTATGTACAAGCAATTAAATTACTTCGTACTCTGAAGCAACCGAACATTATCGTAAATATAAAAGCAAACGAAGCCTACTTTGCTCATAATCAACAAATTAATCATGGGGCGACATAATTCATTGCCTCCATATGATTTGGGAGAATCTGAAATTCTAGTAGAAGATTGTCTACAGGTGTCGGTGAACGCGGTCTTAAATGAATATAAAAAGCAACTCAAGCAACAACTCCTGTCCTCAGTATTTGAAGTTGACGGAGTACCTGTACGTCTGGGCACATCCAAAACTCAGTTTGGAGGAGTTAGGTACTGGTTTATCTGTCCACACTGTGCAAAAAGAAAGGGTAAGTTATTGCGGGCACCTAATGGTCGCGTTGGTTGCAATAACTGCTTAGGTGTAAGTTATCAAGCGTCTCGCTATAAGGGGATGATTGAGTCAACAATGTAATACAAACTTGCTTGTGTTATATTTCTAGCTACAATTGAATATCAAGACCTAACCCGACGAGCTTGCTCGGCGGTATGGTCGCAAATCGTAAGCCATAAAGAACCCGTTATCAGGGCGTGGCTTACGTTGCACAGGGAAACTTGTGTAGGAACTTCGGTTCTCTTGGTAGCGGGCTTTTTGTACCTGCTACTTTTTAAAAACGTAAGCCACGTAAAATGAAGTCATTAAGAATAACAGTAGCCGTTTTGGTGAGTGTGTTATCAGTTTTCTATTTGCTACCTCTAGGTATAGCAATAGGACGTTCACGCACAAATACAGGAGTGATTTTTGTAATCAATCTTTTTTTAGGTTGGACCCTCATAGGATGGGTTGTCGCACTTGCTTGGTCCGTCGCAAAGGATGAACAGGTGCCAAAATCTGCAGAAGAAAAGAAAGCGGTTGATGATGGTATCGCTAATTTAAAACCAGCAAGCAACGACTTTACTAAAAAAGCATTATTGATAATTGGAGCATCGATTATCCTTGCTGTCGTTATTTATAACCAACAAAAGTCTGGTTTAGAACCAGTTCAAACAAATACTGCTCAAACAACTCCAGAGCATATTGAGACTGCCGAAGAAAAACAAAAGCGGTGGGACCGAGGAGAGTTTACTGCGGCGGAAACTGCAGAAATCAAAGCTGAGGAACGGAGAGAAGATGCTGCTGTGCAAAAAATACAAGAGTAGTGTGGCAAAGAAATTGATAGAAAAAGACATGATTTCGCATAATCATATTTTTTTAAGTATGATGGTATGCGATGCCTAAAGACTTGAAGCAAAAGCTAGATGAACTCGCTAATGCGGTTTACAGATTTTCAGAAGAAAAAAATCCTGAAGACGTTTTAGTTAGTGTTCGTAATTATATAAATTGCCTGAGGTCCAATCAGTCGGCTAAGGTTTATATTGAAGCCCAACTTAGCTCCGCACCCGTGTTATTTTTTGAGATTCTATATCATAAAGCTTATTCAAAAAGTGTTCATGAAATTGTGAGCGACTGGCAGTCTGACCAGAGAGCAATGAAGCCTAGAACGCCTGCTAGTGGCTATAAATCAATTATAGAGTGGATACAAGATCAACTTCTCGATTATAAAGAGAAACCTGACAGCAAAGCCCTTATTCATATTGGTAAAAAATATAATTTCTACTATAACAACAGACTGACCGATCCACTACTCAAACTCCAGTTAGGAGGTCTGCCATTTCTAGTTATTGATGTTCTCTATAAAAATTTTGGAAAGACCCCCATGTCTTCAAGTGCGATAGCTAAAAAGATAAATTCTAAAGAAGGGTATATCGGTAGCGATATAATTTCTGCGATAAGAGACATCAATGATTCATTCAAACGTAATTCCGAACAAAATAAAAAGATAATTTTCCACAATCATGGCTATTTTATTAACGATAGACATTTTGATATTAAATTAGACTAAATCCCATATTCATCCCATTACGAACTCATAACCCTACAGGGGGTTATTTTTCTATGCTTTAGGAACAATTTCGATTGTAAACCTAGAGCACAAAAGCGATATGCCGAAGCTCTAGGTCGGCGTATCGCTTTTGTGATTCAACAGAGAAAAAGATCCAGTTTTAAGGGGTGTCTGGTTTAACAAAAATCTCTTTAAATAAAAAATAAGAAACGTTTCAGGTTTTCTTGCGAAAACAGGGGGAAACAGTTGCCCGCTCTGCCCCTGTCATCTGAAGAGAATCGGAGGCGTTTTAAGGGTGGGTTCTTATTTGGTAAATAAAAATTTTCGCCTCATTTTTTCTCTCACATATCTCCATTAAATATCCTAATTATCTAAAGGTAAAAGCGGGGCTGTACCAAATTTTTAAACTCATGCTCACAGACCAAGACATTATAAATTTCCAAATACTTTATAAAGAAGAATTTGGAACTGACATATCAAAAGAAGAAGCCGCGGAGCAAGGTCTCAAGCTGGTTACTTTGATGTCGAGCGTCTATAAGCCAATGACTCAAGAAGAGTTTGATAAGACCGAAGAACATAGAGTATCAACCAAAGAAAACTTAATAAAAAGAATTTAACTCCTCTCTAGTAACAATATTGGGGATATAAGGGTAGTATCAAAATTATGAAAGAAACAAAACCTAGACTATTTCTTTACGCGCGTCGTTCTTCTGACGAAAGCTCAGACAAGCAGGCTCAGTCAATCGAAGACCAGATTAGTAATTTGAGACCTGTTGCAGAACGGCACGGCATCAAAATCGTTGAGATTTTTCAGGAGTCGAAGTCGTCTAAGCAGCCTTACATTCGACCTGTCTTTACTCAAATGTTAGAGCGAATTGAAGCAGGTGAGGCGGACGGAATACTTTGCTGGCACATCAACCGACTATCACGAAATCCAATTGATTCTGGAAAAATTGGCTGGATGTTACAAAAAGGAATTATCAAAATGATACAGACAATGGAGCGAACATATCTTCCTGAAGATAATGTCCTACTTCTAAGTGTCGAAGGGGCAATGGCAAACCAATTCATTAGAGATCTGAGCGTAGTAAGTCGGCGAGGGATGCAAAGTAAAGCGGATAAGGGTTGGCTTCCCTCACGTGCTCCTATGGGGTACTTTAACGATTTACTAACTAATGAAATCTACCCAGATGAACAAAGGTGGGAAATGGTCCGAAAGATGTGGAACATGCTTTTAACTACTAACTATACAGTTCCTCAAATACATAAAATTGCAAATGATGAATGGGGCTTTAGAACACCAAAGACAAAACGATCGGGTGGCGGACCAATTGGACTTAGCTCTCTGTATCGGATTTTCACAAATCAGTTTTATACAGGGGTGTTTACGTGGTCTAAAAATGCTTACCCTGGAAATCATAAACCGATGATTACTCTTGATGAGTTTGACAAAGTACAGGTAATTCTAGGTCGAGAGGGTAAGCCTCGAAACCAGATCCATGAATCGTCTTTTACGGGACTGGTCAAATGTGGTGAGTGTGAATCAATGTGTACATGCTCCGTAAAGCAGAAAATCGTAAAGACCACGAGCGAACTGAAGACATATGCTTACTATCACTGCACTCATAAGAAAAAAGATAAGGTTACAAATAAAAGAACCTGTAAACAGAAACCACTAACTCTTGAAGAATTTGAAGAGCAGGTCGACATTGAACTTGAACGTTATACCATCCTGCCAAAATTCCAAGAATGGGCACTTGAAATCATTAACAAAAGGAATGATGGGGAGATTAAAGAGCGGACCAAAATATACGAATCTCAGCAAAAAGCCTACAATGACACACAAAGACAGCTCGATACACTGACTCAAATGAGATATCGAGAGCTAATAGACGACGAACAATTTATTAAAGAAAGGGATGATCTTAAACTAAAATTAACCAAACTCAAGATGCATCTGAACTCAACTGAAAACAGGGCTGCTAAGTGGTTAGAGCTTACTGAGAAAACATTTAACTTTGCCCGATATGCACGTAAAGAGTTTATGAATGGCACGATTCAACAGAAGCGAGAGATATTCTCTGCACTTGGTCAGAACTACACTATGAAAGACAAAAAAGTCTTTATTTTGCGCAATGATTGGTTTGTTCCAATAGAAAAAGCCTATCCAGCGCTTAAAGCCAAATTTAAACGGCTCGAACTGGACTATAACCTAGACATTGCAACGCGTAATGCTCAATATGCTGAGCTTATTCTCTCTTGGGGCGGCTACCGGGAATCGAACCCGAATTATCGGTACCACAAACCGATGCACTAACCGTTGTACTATAGCCGCCATACTATATAGGTGACACGGGGTCACGTGTCGGACATACTAGCGGTTTTAAAGCGTTTTGTCGAGATGGTGCACCGCTACCACAAGGCAGCTAGTGGTGGCATTGTCCGCCGGGTTTATGTTGAAGGAATAGACGAGTGTGAAAAGCTTGGCGACCCCAAAGTCGCGGGTTTTCTATTGCAGTTTCCTCATCTTCTGGGTAAGCTTAGTACATATGGATCATGCGTCGTTTGTGCTCACTTTGATTTTTACCCTAGCAATTGGCTCGGGTATTGGGTTTTATGTGGCGCGTTTCATTTTTTAAGAAAGACTAAATTGGAATAACTATGAAATCGTTTGTACAAGAATTTAAGGCATTTGCGATGAAGGGGAGTGTCGTTGATCTCGCTGTGGCAGTGGTGATTGGAGCGGCGTTTGGTAAAATCGTGACGTCACTCGTCGATAATATCATCACGCCAGCCATCGGGCTTTTTATGGGGGGCGTCGATTTTTCGGGCTATTCATATAAAGTAGGGGACGCCGTGCTGACTTATGGAAAGTTCGTTCAGTCTATCGTTGACTTCGTCATTGTGGCACTCGTCATTTTTTTGGTGGTGCGAGGCCTAAGTAAGGCTAAAGGATCGCTCGAAAAAGATGTCCCAGTGGTTGAAGTAAAGCCAGTAGAACCTTCAGAGGAGGTTAAATTGCTCCGCGAGATTCGCGACCGTGTGCGTAAGTAGAGTACAAAAAAAGACGACTCCAGCTGGAGTCGTCTTTTTTTGTAC